>DATFZA010000066.1:0-2347 GCA_035314765.1 Bryobacteraceae bacterium | reverse complement strand
GCTCCCCCGTTGAAAGACGCGGCGGCGATCATCGCGAAAATCAAGGAGCGCGCCGCACAGGTGCCTCCGGGCACATGGATCGTCGGCCAGGGCACGTACAACCAAGTGATGCCGGCTCGCGAAGAGCTGGATCGAAATTTTCCCGATCATCCGGTGGTGCTGCGATGGAGCGCGCATGACTGGCTTTTGAATCACAAGGCCGATGAAGTAGCCGGCTTGAACGACTCCACTCCCAATCCGGGCGGCCGCGGCCGGATAGAGCGCACTGCCAATGGCGAGCCGATGATCCTGCGTGACGCCGGAATCGAGCTGCCGTTGCCGAATCCCACGTACCAGCAAATGCAGGAGTGGATTCCTCAAAGTTTGCGGGACTTTTACCTGAAGCGCGGCGTGACGACTGTTTATGACATGTCGAACCCCGAGGTCGCCTATCGCATTTACCGTGAGGCGCGCGACCGCGGCGAACTCCCGGTGCGCATGGTCATGAGCTACGTCATCGGTCCCAACGATCTGCTGGGTCCCAAGAAGGGCGGCGAAGATGCTCTGCCTGGCGCCCTTGGCGGCGCTGGCGTGGGCGTGGAAGATGCATTGCTCAGATCCGGTCTCCGTACGGGATTTGGTGACGACTGGCTGCGGCTGGGCGCCATCAAAGTTATTTTGGACGGCGTATGGGGCACCACGGCCGCGGTCTACAAACCGGTCTGGGAAGGCTCCGGCACCACATGGGTTCCAAACAATCTTGGAGGCGTGAATCGGACTCAAGAAGTTCTCAATCAGCAGATTCTCGCCGCGCACGAAGCTGGATGGCAGGTCTGGGTGCACGCCAACGGCGATCGCGCCCAGGACATGGTTCTTACCGCGGTGGAGGCCGCGCAAAAAACCTTCCCACGCGACGACGCGCGCCATCGGATTGAACACTTCGGGCACTTTCTGACGCAGGATCCCGCGCGAACCGAGGAACGGCTGGCGCGCATGCAACGCGATCAAGTTATTCCATCTCCCCAAGTCTCATTTCTTTGGCGGCTAACGGATGAGAATCTGAAGGAGCCCGGCGTGAAGTTCTTTCCAATCGCTACGCTGATCAAAATGGGGTTCCATCCACCCAATGGATCGGACACGCTCGGCACGCAGAATTTTGCGACCAATCCTCTTTTTGCCATCTCGGTGGCAGTGAATCGCAAAACCAAGTACGGGGGGCTCGCCAATCCAGAAGAAGCAATTTCGCGCATGGATGCGATTCGAATGTGCACGATCTGGGCGGCCTCTAGCGGCTTTCTAGAGAAGTCCCGGGGAAGCGTCGAGGTTGGCAAACTAGCGGATTTGGTGGTTTTATCGGGAGACCCGCTCACCGCGCCTGCCGAACACATTCTCGATCTGAACGTGGATTACACGATCCTCGACGGCAAAGTCGCCTATCAAAGGCCATAGCGCATTAATGACCGATTACGCGAAGTATAGCTACTGGCTCGAAACAGCCGGCGAAGATCTAAGCCCGCGCCCCGCGCTCGAGCGCTCCGCCGAGGTCGATGTCGCCATTCTCGGCGCCGGCTACTCGGGTCTATGGACCGCGTATTATCTATTGCGCCAAAATCCTGGTCTGCGCGTCGCGGTTGTAGAGAAGGAGGTCGCGGGATTCGGAGCGTCCGGCCGCAACGGCGGTTGGTGTTCACCGAAATTTCCGGTGACCGCGGCGGTACTGGAAGAACGCTACGGCCGGGAAGCCGCACGCTCCCTCATGTTGGCGATGTATGACACGGTTGAGGAGGTCGGACGTGTTTGCGAAGAGGAGCGGATTGACGCTGACTTTCACCAAGGAGGCGCTCTCAGCCTGGCCCGCGGCGCGCATCAACTGCCCATGATTCGAGCATCCCGAGCTGTTTACGAGCGGATGGGGCTGGGTGATCGTAATACCTTGCTCAGCGCCGGGGAAACGCGCGAACGCGTCAATGTTTCGGACGTGTACGGCTCCCTTTTCACACCGCAGAGCGCCAGGATACACCCGGGCCGTCTGGTACGCGGGTTGGCCCGAGCCATTGAACGCCGTGGCGCAACGATTTACGAACAAACGGAGGTGTCGTCCTTTGAAGGCGGCGCCGCGCCGAGGTTGTTGACGCCCGGCGGCGAATTGCGCGCCAAGCAAGCGATCGTACTGGCGGGCGAAGCTTATCTCTCCCGGCTACCTTCGCTGCATCGTGCGGTCTTGCCGGTTTACTCGCTGATTGTCCTTACCGAGCCGCTCACTCCCGGCCAATGGTCGCGGATCGGTTGGCAAAATCAGGAGACCATTTCGTCCAACAGGCTCACAGTAGATTACCTCACGCGAACTGCCGATGGACGGATCCTATTC
>DATFZA010000065.1:0-5718 GCA_035314765.1 Bryobacteraceae bacterium | reverse complement strand
TTGTGAGGCGGTTCGATCGGGATGGTGTTTTCAAACAGACGCGGCTCGTATTGGGAGGTCTCCCCGGCGAGGAAGCCGTAGAAATATTGGAAGCCGTAACCGGTCGGCCAGTAGTCGAAGGGACCCATGGCCGTGGTCTGGGTCGCGGGCGTGTTATGCCATTTGCCAAAGGCCGACGTCTTGTATCCGTAGAGACGCAACACTTCGGGAATGGTGGCGGCGGTCATTGGAATGACGCCGACATAACCGTCCCAATCTACGGCTCGCTCGGCAATGGTGCCCGAACCGACCCGGTGATGGTTGCGTCCGGTCAGCAGCGCCGCCCGCGTAGGTGAGCAGATGGCAGTGGTGTGGAAGCGATTGTAGCTGATGCCTTCATCACGCATTCGGGTCAGCGTCGGGGTGTGGGCAAAGCCGCCGAAGGTGTCTGGCACGCCGAAGCCGGCGTCGTCAATGAGGATGATGAGGATGTTGGGCGCATCCTTCGGCAGACGTTCCGGTTCGACGCGGCGGTGATGCGTGGATTCCTGCAGGGTCGGGGCCTGCCTTGCTGGCGGACGGCGTCGGCGGGAAGGGCAGGACGGAGCCGTCATCGGCCGGCTCTGAGGCGGATGCGCAAAAGCCGCAAAAAGAGACCAACGCGAGGAGCGTGAGCTTTGCTTTCATAGTGGTCTCACTTCTTTGGCATCGATGATTTTTCGTGCGGGAGACCGGCGTCGTCGATGTCGAAGTCTGGATCGAGGACCGTCTTTCCTTGTTCTCCGACGAAGGCCGGCTGGGCTTTGATCCACTCGCTGGGCTTTTGCTGTTGGGCGTAAGCAAGCAGGCGCGACTCCAGATCACGAGTGATGTCCGGATACTGGGCGGCCACATTAGTGGCTTCGCCTGGGTCCTTGGCCAGATTGAACAACTCGGTCTTACCAGGCAGGAGGGCAATCTTAATGAGCTTCCAGTCACCTTTGCGGATCGCGCCGCGGAAGGCTTCAACGTTGATCAGGATGTCCTCGTGCGGCGTCTCCTTGCCATTGGCCAGCACAGGCCAGATGTCCTTGCCGTCCATGGGATGGTCCGGGCTGCCTTTGGCACCCGCCAAGGCGAGCAGCGTGGGCATAATATCCACCATATGAAGCGGCTCATTCACGACCGCGGGCTTGAGTTTTGCGGGCCAATTGAAGAAGGCGGGCACGCGGACGCCGCCTTCGTGCAGACTACCCTTGCCGCCGCGCAATTCACCATTGGAAGCAGGCGCCTTGGCCGATTGCTCAATGCCTCCTTCTTCGTGCTCACGCTCTTCTTTGCTCTTCGAACCGCTGGCGAACATGCCGCTGGTCGCCCCACCGTTGTCGCTTGCGAAGAAGATCAGCGTATTGTCACGGAGGTCCTTTTGATCAAGCGTGGCTACGATGCGGCCTACCTGGTCGTCGAGGCAGCTGATCATGGCGCAATAGGCGCGGCGCTGCTTATCCTGAATGTCGGCGTAACGGTGCAGGTATTCCTCGGGCACCTGATAGGGTGCGTGCGGCGCCAGTGAGGCGAAGTAGAGGAAGAAAGGCTTGGAGGGATCTTGCCGCCCGATCAATTTCACCGCCTCGTTACCGATCAACGTGGTGTAGTAGCCTTCCTCCTTGAGGAACGTGCCGTTGCGTTGCCAATCGATCACTCCGCCCCGTTCGCGGGTGAAGTAATTCACTTCGCCCATGACGTTGCCGTAGAAGTGATCGAATCCGCGGCTCTGCGGCCAAAACTTCTTGTCCGCATGGCCGAGGTGCCACTTGCCTACCATGTAGGTTTGGTAACCCGCATCTTTGAGCGCTTGCGGCAGGGTCCGCTCGTCGGTGGGCAGACCGTAGGTGTGGCTTGGAAAGATCACCAGCGTCTGCAGACCATAACGCATCGGATAACGGCCCGTCATCAGCGCCGCACGCGCCGGCGTACAGACAGGCATCCCATAGAACGATTCGAGACGAACGCCTTCGGCAGCCAGTTTATCAATGTTCGGAGTCTTGACTTGGCCGCCACGGTATCCGAGATCGTTATAGCCGAGATCATCGGCGAGAATAATGACGATATTAGGACGCTTTTCCTCGCCTTGGGCAAAGACGACGGACAGCAACCCGCAAAGGAGGACAAGCAGTGCAAATTGGTTTTTCATATTTATCCTGTAGCTGCGATAGCGAAACCGGAATCGCTGCCTATTGGCTTTCTCCCCCCGATATCGACTTCGTCAGGGCTTCCATGGCCTGATCAATAGTGAAGCTGGCTGGGCGCTGACGCGGCGGGAATTCTTTGAAGGTGATCAACGTCTTGCCGACGATCTGTTGGATCGGCACCGCGAGGTACGCCCGGCGATACCACCAGTCGTTATAATTCATTCCTTCCTGACCGCGTTCGAATGGATCGACCTCGAGGTCGAAGAAGATCGGGGCCCGCAACGTGGTAAAAGGATGGCGCCAGACGTCGATGCCGGTGGCCTCCTGAATCATGAAGTGCACCTTTAGACGCTGATAACGTACGGCGAGCAGGTCGCCGTCGTCACTGAAATAAAAGAACTCGTTCCGCAGTCCTTTTGGGCTTTTACCCGACAGGTAGTCGAGTTGATTATAGCCGTCGAGGTGGACCTTGAAAGTCTTGTCGCCGGCGTGATAGCCTTGAAGGAGCTTCTCCTTGATGTCGGGCTCACCGGCCGCGGCCAAAAGGGTTGGCATCCAGTCTTCGCCTGCGAATATGTCGGTAAAGAGAGTGCCGGGCTTGACCACGCCAGGCCAGCGGATAAGAGCCGGGACCCGCCAGCCGCCTTCCCAATTAGTGTTTTTCTCGCCGCGGAAAGGCGTGCAACCGGCATCAGGAAAGAGGCACACCATCGGGCCATTGTCGGTGGTGTAGATGACGATGGTGTTGTTGGTTAGCCCGAGATCGTCCACGGTCTTGAGCAGCCTGCCAACGAGGTCGTCATGTTCGACCATGCCATCGGCGTAGAAACCGAGGCCCGTCTTCCCAAGATTCTCCTGCTTAACGTGGGTGAAGTTGTGCATGCGGGTGGTGTTGAACCAGCAGAAGAACGGCTTCTCGGCCTTCTTGGCACGCGCGAGGAAGTCCTGAGTCGCGGTAAGAAACTCTTCGTCGATCGTTTCCATGCGCTTCGTCGTTAGCGGACCGGTATCTTCGATTCTGCCATCGACGTAGCTGTGAATGACTCCGCGCGGACCGAACTTTTTCTTGAACTCGGGGTTTTTGGGATAGTCGGCATTTTCAGGCTCCTCCTCAGCGTTAAGGTGATAAAGGTTGCCGAAGAATTCATCGAACCCGTGGTTGGTAGGCAGGAACTCGTCCTTATCGCCGAGATGGTTCTTGCCGAACTGGCCGGTCATGTAGCCAAGCGGCTTGAGCAGCTCGGCAATGGTGGGATCCTCTTTACGGAGACCGAGGTCGGCACCAGGAAGACCGACCTTGCTCAGGCCCGTGCGGAACGGAAGCTGGCCGGTAATGAAGGCTGAACGGCCGGCGGTGCAGCTCTGCTGACCATAGTAAGTCATAAACTGGCCGCCCTCAGCGGCGATGCGGTCAATGTTGGGCGTGCTGTAGCCCAGAAAACCATGGTGGTAGGTGCTGAGATTGAAGATGCCGATGTCATCGCCCATGATGACCAGGATGTTAGGTTTGTCCGCAGCGCGTGCCGTGATGCAGAACAGACTGCACAGGATAATCAAGATGACATATTTGGTTTTCATGGGTTCATTAGTGCGGCGTTAGAAGAAGTAGCCGATACGCGCCTCGACCTTGAAGTCGTAGAGCCACCACCGAGATCCATCTGGAAATCCATGCGCAGAAACTGATGCGACCCAAGCGAGAACAGAGTATGATGGCGCTACAGACGCTCAGCCAAGAAATGAGCAACACGCTCTCGAGAGACGAGATAGTGAGGCGTCTTGATTTTGCAATTTTCATCGTTAGGCTTTTGTGCTGGCTTGGCGGATTGCCTCGATCACATCGGCGCCCGCGTCAGTCTTGCGAAAATAGGCGACGCACCCCCCCGCGACTGCTTGTGCACGCCATTCCGGGTCATCATAGGCGGTGAGGAAAATGACCGGCGTCTTTTCGCCGCAAGCTGCGAGCTGTCGCTGCAATTCGATTCCGGAGATTCCGCCAAGCTGCACATCGAGCAACAGGCAGTCGAAAGGCGGGTGCTGGGAATCGCCGAGAAATGCTTCCGCGGATCGATATGCCACCGTGCTCATTCCCGATGCGCGCAGCAGCCTGCCGTCGCTCCGCGCTCTGCGTTGTTTTCGGCCCAAATCCTTCCTCCATGCGCCTCGATGATCGTTCGCGAGATCGGCAAACCGAGACCCATGCCCTGCGCCTTCGTCGTGAAGAACGGCTCGAACAGTCGACCCAGCTTCTCAGCCGGTATCCCGTGCCCGTTGTCACCCACGGCCACCTCGACAAATCCGCTGCCCGCGCTCCGCGCACGCACCGTGAGCGAGCGTTCGCCGTCGGCTACATCGGTCAAAGCGTCCATGCCGTTGAGCAGGAGATTAAGCAGCACTTGTTGAAGATGAATTCGGTCGCCGCGCACCAGTGGCAGATCGCGTGGCACGTCAATCTCGACGCCGACGCGCCGGGTCGTACTGTCGGCACGCGTGAGCGTCAGCACTTCATCTACAAGTTCACTCAGCAGCAGAGGGCGTGGATCGAGTTGGCGCCGCTTGAGCAGCGCGCGCAGCCGATCGATCACATCGCCCGCACGTTGGTCGTCCTTGCGGATATCCGCGACGATTGCGCGCACCTCCTCGAGATCGGGCTGATCGGTTTGCAGGAAAAGTTCCGCCGCCTCGGCGTTGCGCAAGATTGCCCCAAGCGGCTGGTTCAACTCGTGGGCCAGCGATGAGGCCAGTTGGCCGAGCATCGTGACGCGCCCTACGTGCGCGATCTCCTGCCGCAAAAGTAGCGTCTCCTGCTCGGCTTGTTTTTGCGCGGTACAATCGCGGGAAGAACCGCGCATCAGGACCGGCTGGCCTTTGGCGTCAAACTCGACACAGCCCTGGGAAGCGATCCATCGCATCCCGCCATCCGGCAGCATCAACCGGTATTCCGTTTCGTATCGGCCTCCGCCCGCGACCGCCTTCGCTAGAGCCTGCCGGATCGCTTCACGATCCTCTGGGTGCAGCCTTTGCAGAATGCAGTCGAGTTCCAGCCGCTGCGACGACGTGAAGCCAAACAACTCCCGCCACTTGTCGCTCGCCCAAATTTCGTTTCGTACAAAGTCCCGAATCCAGATGCCAAAGTTTGAGGCAGAGACGGCCAAGCTCATCCGCTGCTCGCTCTCGCGCAGGGCCGCCTCTGCCAGCCGGCGGCGGCGGAGCTGGACCAGCAACGCCACGATCAACAACGCTTCCAGAAGGCAAAGGCAAAGCGCCGTAACAATGATCCGGTAATTTTGTTCCCAATACGTGGCCTCCTTGAACCGGACGATGCTGCCGGGGGGCAACTGCTGCTCACTGATGTTCCATCGCCGCAACTGGTGCCAGTCAAACATCGGCACCGCCTGGTGCGACTCCGACTGGGCGGCGATTTGCGCGTCTTCGCCAGCGAGGATGCGGATGCCCAACTGGGCGCCTTTCCGGCCGATCTCCTCGAACGTCACCATCGAGCCGCCGACAATCCCATGCCCGACGAAGGTATCGTAGCAGGCATAGATCGGAACGCGGCTAGCCGGGGCAA
>DATFZA010000064.1:0-2933 GCA_035314765.1 Bryobacteraceae bacterium | reverse complement strand
TCGATGCAAAAAACGACCGTGCGGCTCGCTGGTACACCAATTACGGCGCTGTGCCTTTGAGCAACAATCCTCTGACGCTTGTAATGTCGCTCGCCACCTTCGCCGCCGACCTGAAAGCGGCAGGGCAGTTATGACCTCCGGCCAAGGGAACTGCACCTTGAGCGATGACGACGACATGCCACGGGCGGGGCCGCAATTCATCCACCTCTCGGAAGCCGAACTGCGGAAGGCTATCGCCGAGGATGCCGGCGGCGCTGTTTGAGTGGAAGTTACGCGCCTGGTCGCCGAGCAGACTCTGGCGTGTTTGCCCGGAACAAACTCCTGCCCATGCGGAGGCTCGCCCGTTCGTGCTTGATGAAGTTGTAGCTGTCTCGTGCAGAACGATGGCGCGGGGGTGGTTCTTGAGGCGCAACGCTTCGCCCAAAAATGTCGGCGTCGCGCTCCCACTGCTCCGGGGTCATCTCGTATCCAGGGGCCGGGCTGATCGCGCTGCGGCGATTCAGACTCGCAAGAGTTATTGGGCCGGCGCAGCAGAATAGGGTGGTCTTAGATGCGCGCGTTTCAGCGGCCAGGTGGCGCTATTCGGGAAACTTGGCGGATTGGGATGCCACGGCTTTCCACTGGCCTTGCCGCTTCACGAACACATCCGTCCAAATATATTTTCCGCTGGAGTCTTTGCCGTGTTCCATGCTCTTTTCGGTGTTGCTTCCGGTCACTACGGCAGTATTGCCGAAGATGCGAACACTCATCGGCCCCATATTGATGCTTTCCAGCGAATTCCCGGACGATTTCATGTCCGCGAGAACCGTGGCTTTGTCCGACGTCTCGCCATCCCGGCCAAGTCCCACCCAGTCGTCGGCGAGAATGGCGCGCAACTTGTCCACATTCTTGGTCTTTTGCGCATCTGTCCAATTGTTCTCGATCTGCTTGAGTTGCTCTTCGGCTGCCTTGCTTGCGGCTGCCGGTTTCTGGGCGAGCAGCACTCCCGCGCACAGGGCAAACATCAATGGCGTTGCTATGAATCGCTTCATCTTTTCTTCACTGCCTTCGGCAGGGATTCCTTTCTCGTTCTTTGGTTAGTAGAGCACGCAGATGTCCCACGCAGATGTCCAATGATAACCGCGGTTTCTCAGGCCCGATTGCGCTGTGGGAGCGTGCTATGCCGAAACAGCCGCCTGTCTGTGAGCCAATTCACCCAGCGAGACGTTCGCTAAAGATTCTTCGCTACTCTGGACAAAGCATGCCCCGGCAAGCCATCCGTCTATCTCTGGCCACTCTGCTTGCCTGCGCGGCGCTTGGTCAGACGCCGGTAATTGTGATTTCGATCGACACCCTTCGCGCCGGCCACCTGAGCGCCTACGGCTACGGCGCGATCAAAACTCCGAATATCGATGCCTTCGCGAGCCAGGGCACGATCTTCGACGCTATCGATGCGCAGATTCCACTCACTCTCCCATCGCACGCCTCGCTCTTTACCTCGATCTACCCGTTCGAAAACCGCATCGAGGAAAACGACCAACGTCTGCCCGCCGGAGCCGTAACGCTCGCCTCGATCTTGCGTTCCCACGGCTATAAGACGGCCGCGTTCGTAGGCAGCGTGCTGATGGACCGCAGCCGGGGCCTCGACCAGGGTTTCGATTACTATGACAGCCCGTTCCACGAAGCGACGGACTCCCGAAACCCGTTCGCCGCCGGAGTCAGGCGCGACGGGGCGCTGGTCTTGCGCGCCGCGCGGCAGTGGCTAGCGGAAAATCGCAACCAGCCGGTGTTCGCGTTTATCCATCTGTTTGACGTGCACGCCCCTTACTCTCAGACGCCGAGCCCCGAGGGCCTGCCGAACGCAACTGGCTACGATGCGCAGATCGCCTACGTCGACCGGCTGCTGGGGCACTTCCGGCAAGCGCTGATCGACGCCGGTTGGTGGGACCGTTCTCTGATTGTCTTGCTTTCCGATCACGGCGAAAGCCTGGGCGAGCACGGCGAACTGAGCCACGGATATTTCATCTACCAGAGCACGCTGCATGTCCCTTTGATCGTTCATTGGCCGGCGGGAGCTGCCTCCGGTCACGGCGCGCGCATCAGCCAACCCGGCGGTCTCATCGACGTCGCGCCCACCATTCTCGACTTCCTGAAGCTGCCGGCCCCGCCAACTTTCCACGGAACCAGCCTGTTGGCCGGCGCCCGCGCAATTTACAGCGAAAGCATGTACGCGCATGACGCCTTCGGCTGGGCGCCGCTGCGCAGCCTTCGCGAAGGAGCGGTTCAATATATCGATGCGCCCAAGCCGGAGCTTTACGACTTGCAGCGCGATCCGCGTGAGCTGCACAACCTCATCGGCGAGAATCCGCAAATGGCGCGGACTCTCCGCGGCCGGCTCAATAGCCTGCTGGCGCAAAACGCCGCCAGCCTCCCGGTATCTTCCGCAATCGCGTCCTCACAAACGCGCCGCGCTTTGGAATCCCTGGGCTACCTTGGCCGCGGTTCTGCCGCCCCTGGACCGGGCGCCGATCCCAAGGACCGGCTGCCGGAATATAACCTCTTTGAGAAGGCGCTCGCAGCCATGTATTCCGGCAAAATGCCGTCGGCGATTGTGGCTTTCGGACAACTGCTGGTGCGCGATCCGCGCAATTCGATGGCCCGCTATTACCTGGCGGAAGCCTACCAGCGCGCCAACCAGCCAGACAACGCCGTCCGCGAATGGACCAACGCGTTGAAGTTCGATCCGCGGTATGTTCCCGCCGCGGAAGCGCTGGGCGCCTGGTGGACGGAGCGCGAGGATTATGCCAAAGCCCTCGCGGCCTTTCAGAAAGCGGTGGCCGTGGCGCCAGATGATTATGCAGCGCTGCTGGGCTTGGGGATTGCCGAAGAGCATCTTGGGTTGCACGCGGAGGCCCTGCAGCATCTGGAGAGCGCCTGCAAGATCGCGCCGGATG
>DATFZA010000063.1:0-4338 GCA_035314765.1 Bryobacteraceae bacterium | reverse complement strand
CTGCAAGGAGTGGGCGCCGGGCTGATTGTGGGATGCCTGTTCGCCATCATCGGCGACATGTTCGCTCCCGCCGAGCGAGCCAAGTACCAGGGCCTGTTCGCCGCCGTTTGGGGCGTAGCTTCGATTTTTGGTCCGACGCTGGGAGGCTGGCTCACCGACCAGCTTTCGTGGCGCTGGACGTTTTATGTGAACTTGCCGTTTGGGGTGCTCGCGGCAGTGGCCGTCCTGGTGGAGATGCCAAATTTCAAACCCAAGGGCATTCATCGATCAATTGACTGGATTGGCGTAGCGACGCTGATCGCTTGCTTGATCCCGCTGCTATTGGCGCTGACCTGGGTGACGGACTATGGCTGGACCGCGCCGCGCGTGGTCTGGCAATTGGTGTTTGCAGCGCTGATGCTGGTGGCCTTTTTGTGGGCGGAATCGCGGGCGCTGGAGCCGTTGATGCCGTTGTGGCTGTTCAAGGAGCCGATCATCGCCGTGTCCTCGATCGCGGTGTTCATGCTCGGTGTGGGAATGTTCGGAGTGATCCTTTATGTGCCGCTATTCATGCAGGGCGTGCTCGGGGTTTCGGCCAAGAACTCCGGCGTGCTGCTGACGCCTCTGTTGCTGGGCGCGGTGGTCGGCAGCATCGCGGCGGGGCAATTGGTTTCGCGATTTGGAAAGTACAAGATGCTGGTGATTATCGGTTCGTTGTTGTCCACAGTGGGGATGTTCCTGATGGCGACGATGGACAAGGCCACGACGCATGGCGAAGTGGTGCGCAACATGGTGATCGCCGGAATCGGCATGGGGCTGATGCAGCCCATTTATACGCTGATTGTGCAGAATGTTTCGCCGCCGGCGCATATCGGAGCGGCAACCGCGTCCACGCAGTTTTTCCGCTCGATCGGCAGCACCGTGGGAGTGGCGGTGTTCGGGTCGATTCTGTTGACCCGGTATCACTCGGAGTTCGATCGCTTGATTCCGCCGGGAACGCCGGCGGCGGCGCAGGTGGCGTTTAAGAATCCGCTGCAATTGGTGGCCATCCGGCAGAGGCTGGAGATTGCTTTTGGCAGATTTCCGGGCGGCACGGAATTGCTGCACAAGCTGCTGGAGAACGTCCGGGACGCGCTGGTGACCGGTCTGCACTCGATTTTTGTGCTGGGAGCGGCTTTGATGGTGGTGGGGTTGCTGGTCAACCTGTTTCTGCGGGAAGTGCCGCTGCGGAAGAGAGCTGCAGCGCCGGCGGCGGTGGAATAGCGGGGTCTGGTGCGAGGGCTTCGGGGACAGTCGCCGCTGGAAGGCGCCCGTCGCCGCTGGAAGGCGCCAGGGGACAATCCTACAGTAGTTTTGAGGGAGGGATTGCGGACCCAAGCCCGGAATGTCCCCGTTCGCTTTGTCGGGTTCGGTCCGCTCTGTTGGGTCTCGGTCCGCTCGGTCCGCTCGGTTCGCCTCGGTCCGCTCGCTCATCTTCTCCACCACGGGGCTAGATGGCTAGATGTCTTGGGCGATGGCGCGGCGGCGCTGGGCCTCTTGGGCGTCTACGACCGCGATGGCGGCTACGTTCACGATGGTGTTGACGTCTGCGCCGCGTTGCAGGACATGCACGGGTTTGGAGAGGCCCATGAGGATGGGACCGATGAGTTCGGCGCCGCCCAGTTGGGCCAGGAGTTTATAGGCGATGTTGCCGGATTCGAGGTTGGGGAAGATCAGGACGTTGGCGCCGCCTTTCAACGTGCTGAACGGATAGGTGCTCTCGAGGATCTCGGGAGTGACGGCGGTGTCGGCTTGCATTTCGCCGTCCACCATCAAGCCCGGAACCCGCATTCTAATGAGATCGAGCGCCCGGCGCACTTTGGCAGCTAGCGGGTGCCGGGCACTGCCGAAGTTGGAAAAGCTGAGCAGCGCGACTCTCGGTGTGACGTTGAAACGGGTGGCCATTTCCGCCGCGGAGATGGCGATCTCGGCCAGGTCTTCAGAGGTTGGTTCGATATTGACCGTGGCGTCGGCCAGAAAGTAGATATCGCCGTGCTGGGTGATCATCAGGTACAGGCCGGACACTTTGCGGAAACCTTCGCGCACCGGAATGACTTCGAGGCCCGGGCGAATAGTTTCCGGATAGTGTTGGGTCAGGCCGCCGATGACGACGTCGGCATCGCCGAGCGCGACCATCATCGAACCCAGGTAAAAGCGATTCCGGATCAGCTCGCGCGCTTCCGATAGAGTGACCCCTTTGCGCTGGCGAAGCCGAAACAATTCCTGAGTGTATTGTTCTTTGGCGTCTTCGACGATGGTCACGCCTTGCAGGTTCAAATTGAATTCGGCGATGCGCTGCTCGATTACGGCCTTGCGGCCGATGAGGATCGGAATGGCGATTTTCTCGTCGGCGAGGATGTGGGCAGCGCGCAGGATTTTGATTTCTTCGCCTTCGGGGAACACTACCCGTTTGGGATTGCGCTGAGCTTTGTTGATCATGATGCGCATGACGCCCTGCAAATGGCCGAGACGGCGCTCGAGCTGTTCCCGGTATTCGTTGAGATCGATGGGTTCGCTCGCAACGCCGGTGTCAATGGCGGCCTTGGCGACGGCCCAGGCTTCGCGCACCAGGACCCGCGGATCGAACGGCGAGGGAATGATGTACTCGGGGCCGAACTTGAGATTTTCGCTGCCATAAGTGCGGCTGACGGAATCGGGAACGTCCTCGCGCGCCAGTTCGGCGAGGGCGTGAGTGGCCGCGAGTTTCATTTCATCATTGATCGTCGTCGCGCGCACGTCGAGAGCGCCGCGGAAGATGAAGGGAAAGCCGAGCACGTTGTTCACTTGATTGGGATAGTCGGAACGGCCGGTGGCGACGATGGCGTCGGGGCGCGTCTTGACGGCGAGTTCGTAAGGAATCTCGGGATCGGGATTGGCGAGAGCGAAGACGATGGGCTTTTCCGCCATGGCGAGCAGCATTTCGGGCGTGACGGAATTGGCCACGGAGAGGCCGAAGAACACGTCCGCGCCGGACATCGCATCGAGTAACGTGCGGCGATCGGTTGCCGCGGCGAAGCGCGCCTTATACTGGTTCATTCCATCTTTTCGGCCCTGATAGACGACACCTTGCGAATCGCACATGAGGATGTTTTCGCGCTGAACGCCGAGTTTGATGGCATGTTCGGCGCAGGAGATGGCGCTTGCGCCCGCGCCGTTGAAAACCACTTTCACGGCTTCGATTTTCTTGTTGACCAGCACCAAGGCGTTGATGAGAGCCGCGCCGGAGATGATGGCGGTTCCGTGCTGGTCGTCATGGAAGACGGGGATGTGCATGGTGCGCCGCAGCTCTTCCTCAATGACGAAGCAGTCTGGCGCTTTGATGTCTTCGAGGTTGATGCCGCCGAACGTGGGCTCGAGAATCTGACAGGTGCGAATGACTTCACGGGGATCTTTGGTGTCCAGCTCGATATCGAAAACGTCAATGTCGGCGAAGCGCTTGAAGAGAACCGCTTTGCCTTCCATGACGGGCTTGGCCGCGGCGGGACCGATATTTCCGAGGCCGAGAACGGCCGTTCCGTTGGAGACAACCGCGACGAGGTTGCCTTTAGCGGTGTAGCGATAGGCCAGTGCAGGGTCGCGCTCGATTTCCAGACAAGGAATGGCGACACCTGGGGTGTAGGCGAGGCTCAGGTCGCGCTGGGTGTGGCAGGGCTTGGTGGGAGTGACCTCAATTTTGCCCGCCGGAGCGGACGAATGATACTCCAGCACGTCTTCTTTTCGGATATTCATCTACTCATTGTTGTATCAAAAGGCAGGGTTGTAGCAGAGCCAGGTTTTTCAGGCGGCGGCGGCTGCTTTTTGGCGCTGTTGGCTGGCTCGGTGAGCGCTATGGTAGCGAGTTTGGCGCCCGGACCAAGCGTCGATTTCGTCAATCGAAAAAACGAACTGGTCTTGGGTTGGGTCATAGGCAAGTGGTTGTGGGGATTTGGCTTGTTGCTCGTCATGGTGCGCCTTGAGTTCGGCGGCGCGGGCGAGGTCGCTCTTTTCGCGGGCTTGGCGCTCGGCCAGCTCGATTTTGAGCTGGGCATGGGCGCGTTCGCAAGTGCGCGAGATGCGTTGCTCGTAGAGGCTGAGATTGCCGAGCGTCTTGAGGTTCTTCTCGAAAGCGAGCGCAGCGGCGCAGGCGGATGCGGCGCGGTCGTCTGGTGTGTTGACTTGATCTTCGAGATCGACCGTGCTGAGGGAGAGCATGGTTTGCTCCATGGCGCGGAGGCGATTGAGACGCCAGGAGCAGTCGGCGACGGTCTGGACCAGTTGGCGCTCCATGGCGGTTTGGGGTTGGAAGTCGTCGAAGAAGTTGCGGCAGAATTTGTCGTGGGC
>DATFZA010000062.1:0-2642 GCA_035314765.1 Bryobacteraceae bacterium | reverse complement strand
ATTTGAAATGGCCGAAATAGACCGCGTCGAAGCGGATCAATGTGGTGAACAGGCGCCAGTCGGCCTCGCTCGGCCGGTCGCCCAGCAGAAAGACGCGGTGCTTCAAGCGATCCTCCAGCGCGTCGAGCGCCGCGAAGAGTTGATCGAAGGCTTCGTCATAGGCCGCCTGGCTGGTGGCGAAGCCGGCGCGGTAGACCCCGTTGTTGATGGCCGGATAGATCATGTCGTTCAACGCGTCGATTTCCGCCGCAAGCTCCCGCGGCCGCAGCAGCCGCCCGCGCGCGCCTGGCCAGGCGTCGAACATGCGGATGATTTCGGCCGATTCATTGTTGACGATGGTCGTGCCTTCGCGGTCCCAAAGAACCGGCACACTGACCCGCCCCGTATAGCGCGGGTTCGCTTTGACATAGACTTGCCGGTTCTGTCGCAAATTTTCGTTATGGACGAGAAAGGCTTGGGACGATGAACAGGTTTATGCCGCCAGCGCGTAGAACTGCTGCGCTGGACGCAATTTGCCCGTCGAGCGCAATTGGCCCTTGCGAACCATGTGCATGAGTTCGATGCCGGCAAGGGTTACTGCAGCTGACCGGAACGATTTGAACCCGAGCATTGGCCGGGCCACTCTCTTGACGGCTCGGTGATCTTGTTCGACGATGTTATTCAGATATTTGATCTGACGGATTTCGATGTCCGCCTCATGTTCCGCGTTGTAGCTTTCGATCGCCGCCTTGTTGGCGCCGCTCTTGTCGATCGTGATCTTTTCGGGGACGCCATTCTGACCGATCGCCTTGCGCAGAAACCGCAAGGCGGCTTTACGATCCCGCTTGGCCGTCAACAGGAAGTCCACCGTGTCGCCCGCCTTATCGACGGCCCGATACAAATACTTCCAGCTGCCTTTGACCTTCACATAGGTCTCGTCCAATCGCCAGCTGGAACCAACCGGGCGCTTGCCGGCGCGAAATTGCGGATCCAGCACCGGCACGTACTTGACCACCCAGCGATTGAGCGTGGAATGGTCAACCTCGACGCCGCGCTCTTCCATCATTTCCTCGAGCTGCCGATAGCTGATCGGATACGCCACATACCAACGGACACCCCACAGGATCACATCACGTTCAAAATGGCTGCCCTTGAACTCGATCATCTTGCTGTTCCGCTGGCCCTGTTTCCAGCGGTCATACTCCAGGCATCCGCCACGCAAATTTGCGACATGTGTGGACGCCCGCTTCGGCGCAAGAAGAATCTTCCGGATCGCTATGGCGCGTAGTCGGGTGCTGACATGTGTCCGGCCTCACGAATGCAGCGGTTCACACGCCGCGGGCCCGTATGGGAGTTCGCGGATCGGGTCCAAATCAGAACCGCGTGCTTTTAACACCCCGTCGCAAACTGGTTTTCCCGATCCCATCTCGCCGATTATTGCGCCATACTTTCCGTTTGACCTCCTACGCCTCCGACAGCCCCACGATCGTGAGCAAGCTTACGCCACGACCGCAGCTCGGTAAGTCCCTCCTTTTGCCATCAGTGCCCAAATGACGCGGGCCATTTTGTTTGCCAATGCAACTCTCACCAGCATCGCTGGCTTGCGTGCGATCATGCTCGCAAGCCACGAGCCCGCAGGCGCTCCTTTTCGCGCGGCCCAACGCACCACCGAGCTCGCGCCGATGATGAGCAGACGTCGCAGCGTTCGCTCTCCCATCTTCGACGTCGCGCCGAGCCTTTGTTTTCCTCCGGTGGAATGTTGCAATGGCGTGAGCCCGAGCCACGCCGCAAAGTCACGACCTCGTTTGAACGTTTCAGCCGGCGGCGCCAGCGCCGCCACAGCCGTCGCGATCACCGGACCCACTCCTGGGATGCTCATCAAGCGACGCGCTACTTCGTCTTCTTTGGCGCGTCGGGCAATTGCTACGTCCAGGAGCTTTATGCGTTGATCCAGCAAACCCAACATATCAACCAGGACGCGAAGGATGGGGCGCGCCGCTTCCGGGAGGGACTGCTCGGGATCCTGCACGGCCATAATCAGCTTGGCGACATGCGCCGGGCCTTGGGCGACAATCAGGCCGAATTCGGCAAGATGACCGCGCAGAGAGTTGATGATCTGCGTACGCTGACGCACCAGCAAATCACGCGTCCGGAACACCACTGCCGCGCCTTGGGCTGCTTCACTTTTGACTGCTACGAAGCGCATGGTGGGGCGCTGGGCCGCTTCACAGATAGCCTCTGCGTCAGCGGCGTCGTTCTTCTGGCGCTTTACAAAGGGTTTGACATAGGCCGGCGGAATTAAGCGCACGCGATGCCCGAACTTACCGATCTCCCGCCCCCAGAAATGTGAGCCTCCGCAGGCCTCCATCGCCACGGTGCACGGCGGCTGAGCCGCGAAAAATTCCAGCACCTGCGCACGCCGAAGTTTCTTGCGGAACTTAACGGCCCCCGCCGCATCCGCGCAATGCGCTTGAAAGACATTCTTCGCCAAATCCAATCCGATGGTGCTAACGTTTCTCATGGACGCCTCCCTCAAGTGGTGTTCAACACCTCCACTTTGGCACATCGAGGCCGTCGGGGGGCGTCCACCCCATCAGAACCCGGCGACGCGCCCGTCGCTTTGCCGCGGCGGCGCCCGCGCCGTCTTGCCCACGGCCGGTTAC
>DATFZA010000061.1:0-19415 GCA_035314765.1 Bryobacteraceae bacterium | reverse complement strand
GTCCGTCTTGCCGTCAATCCGCCGCGCGGTACGCGAAATCGATCCGTCCGTCGCGCTGTTCGCCGCCGGCACCGTGGAGGATCAACTAGCGTGGACGTTCTTCCCCGCCCGCATCGCGGCGATTATGCTGAGCGCGTTCGGAATCCTGGCGCTCGTGCTCGCCGCCACTGGAATCTACGGCGTGATGGCCTACGCAGTTTCGCGCCGGACACGCGAAATCGGCATCCGCATGGCGATTGGCGCAACCCAGGCGCAGGTGCTCAAGTCGGTTGCCCGCAGCGCCGCCACTTTGATCGGAGCGGGTTTGGTTCTCGGCCTGGGTATGGCTTTAGGCGCCGGCCGATTGTTGGAGCGCATTCTTTACGGCGTGAAGCCCAGCGATCCGGTGACCTTCGCGATCGTATTCGCGATCATGCTTGGCGTAGGCGCGATAGCCACGTTTGTACCCGCCCGGCGGGCAACCCGCATCGATCCGATGCAGGCGTTGCGGCAGGAATAGCGGCGACCGGCTCCGGTTGCCGGCCGCGGGAAATTGGCTTACGTTCGCCGTCACGGGGTAACACGCCACGCTTCGGCGCCTTGAAAATCGGCCTCAGACTGGTAATCTGCCCCAAGCCCTGCCATAGCTTACCGGATAGGGGTATAGTCATAGTCTTGAGGAGATTCAACATGCGATTGTTCAGCTTCACTTTGCTGGTTGTGTCGGCTTTGACTGGGGCGGCCTGCAGCGGTTCGCGGCATGAAGCCAGCGAAAAATACTATCTGGTATCCACCAACACCAAACTGCCGTATTGGCAGGCGGCGAGTTCCGGATTGGCGAAGGCCGGCGCACAACTTGGCGTCGTGGTGGAAACAGTCGGGCCGGACACCTACGACCCGCAAGCGGAGAAACAGGCCTTTACCGACGCACTGGCGAAGAAGCCGGCGGGCATTCTCGTTTCCGCCGCCGATCCGGCGATTTTGAAACTCGCCATCGACGAGGCTGTCGCGCAAAAGGTCCCGGTGATCACCATGGACGCCGATGCTCCGGACAGCAAGCGCGCCCTGTTTATCGGCACCAACAACTACCAGGTTGGCGTGATCGGCGGCAAGCTGCTCGCAAGATTGCTCGGCGGGAAAGGAAACGCGGTGGTTTTCACCATGCCGGGCCAAGTAAATCTCGAACAACGCCTGCAGGGGTACAAGGCGGCGGCTGGCGACGGTATCAAATTTGAGGAGGTGGACATCAAGGGCGACCCGCGCATCGCCTTCGACACGACCAAGGAGATGTTAGGGAAGAAGGACGAGAAAGTGGACGCCTTGATCTGCCTGGAGGCCTCGGCGTGTAAGGAAGTGGCTGACGTGGTCAACCGCAACAACACCAAGAAAGTTGTGGTCGCGATGGACACCGACAAGGAAACACTCGAGTGGATTCAGAAGGGAATCATCGCGGCAACGATCGGCCAGAAGCCTTACACCATGGCCTTTTACGGTCTGAAGATGCTGGACGATCTGCACCATTACCCGCCTCCTTCCTTGGATAAGAACTTCGCGCAGGACTCGTTCGCGCCGCTTCCGACGTACGTGGATACGGGCTCCACGCTTATTGACAAGTCGAACGTCGATGAGTTTCTGCGCCAGAGCCAGGCGGCGAAAGGGCAGTAAAGGCGCTCTTGTCTCGGCCAAGAGCGGTTGAATTTGTCGGCCCCGGCCGCCGCGGTTCCGACGCTTGTTAGAAACCGGCTACCTTCGAATCGCATTCGCCGGGTTCGGCGTCTGGCGCTTCGTCCACGGCGGCGATGAATTTTTTCGTAACTACAGCAGTCGTCCCTAGGAGGTCCGGATTCTAAATACCGCCGTTCGTGCCGATAAGCCTCAACAGAATGGCTCCTCGGCAATGGCTCTATTTTTCATTGGCATGCATGGCGTTCCCGCCAGCAGCGTGGCCTCAGGCGCAGCCTCCGGCGAACCTCGCCGACGCGACGCTCGAGGAACTGATGAACGTCCAGGTCACCTCCGTCTCCAAGACGGGACAAAGGCTGGGCAAAACGGCGGCTTCGGTGTATGTGATTACGGCCGAAGACATCCGGCGTTCCGGCCTTAGTTTCCCGGAGATGCTGCGCCTGGCGCCCGGCGTACAAGTGGCCCGCAGCAGCAGTGGAACTTGGGCCATCAGCATCCGGGGATTCAACGACGACAGCGCCAACAAGCTCTTGGTGCTGGTTGACGGCCGCAGCGTGTACAACGAACTAGCCTCCGGAGTGTACTGGGATACGCTGGCAATTCCGCCCAACGATATCGAACGGATCGAGGTGATTCGCGGCCCGGGCGCGGCAATCTGGGGGACCAATGCGGTAAACGGTGTTATTAACATCATTACCAAATCGGCCAAGGATGCCCAGGGCGGGCAAATCACGGGCCAGGCTGGAAGTGCGCCCGAGTTCAGCGCCAGCGGACGCTATGGCGGGACCATCGGGTCCAAAGCTTACTACCGCGTTGGCGTCCAGGATACCGATACGGCGGCGTTCACTTCCACCGACGGGCAGAAGCCGGCGAATGGCTGGAACAACGCCAGGGCGAATTTTCGCGTGGACTGGAATGCGACCAACGCCGACAGTATTCTATTTTCGGGCAACATCTACCGCTCCGAAGTGGGACACCAATATCCCACTCAGCCGGCGGGCGAACCCTTTCCCGCTCTGCTGGAGGCTCCGACCACGGACATTGGTGGCAGCCTGCTGGCGCGCTGGGAGCACAAGTTTTCAAACGGATCGGATGTTACAGGTCAGTTTTCCTGGGAGCGAAACCATGATCGCGACGTTCAAACTCCTCTCAGCTACGACATTCTCGGGCTCGATCTTCAGCAACACACCGCCGCGGGCGAACGGCAGGAGGTGGTTTGGGGAGTCGACTTTCATGAATCGCTGTACCGCTTCGCCGAAACGCCGATACACCCGACACTTTTTCTGTATTCGGCGCAGCGTCTTCCCAACGTGAATGACGCCCTCTTTGCGGTTTTCGGAGAGGATCAAATCTCACTGGTGCGGGAAAAAGTCGAGCTGATCGTTGGCGCACAGCTAAGTCACAGCGACTTCGCCGGCTTTCAGATTCAACCCACGGCACGTCTGCTGTGGACCCCGACCGCCAATCTATCCACTTGGGCGGCCATCTCACGGGCGGTACGCACTCCGTCGATCTACGAGCGCAGCTTCGACGGGATTGTTACGGCGACTCCGATTCAGCCGCCATTATTTGCGTTGGTACATTTGACGGGCGATCCGAATTTCCGATCTGAGAGCGTGGTCGCATACGAAGCGGGCCAGCGACTGCAAATCGGACCGCGGCTCTCCCTGGACGCGTCCGCCTTTTACAACGTCTATCAGCATCTGGCGAGTGTTACGACAGGACAGGCGATATTCATTCCTGGCTCGGGCCAGTTGCCGCCGTATCTGGAGATCCCTACCGTGTTTGGCAACCGCCGCTACGGCGAATCGTACGGCGGCGAGGTAAGTGCGACCTTTAACGCCAGCAACCGGTGGAAACTGACGGGCGGATACAGCATGGTTGAGATCCATAGCAACTCCTATCCGGGAATCTACAGCGACGATTCGCTCCGTACGGAAGGAGGCAGCCCCGAACATGAATTTCAAATACATTCCTACCTCGATCTCACCAGCAAAATTCAACTGGATAGCGGTATCTATTACTATGGCGCTATGCCGGCTCTCGGCGTACCCCGGCATCTGCGGGGAGATCTGCGCCTAGGTTGGCGGCCGACGGAAAAATGGGAATTTTCGGCGGGCGTCCAGGATGCGTTCGATCCGAACCACATCGAATATATTTCCAGCCGCTTCAATCAGTTGGTGGAGGTCCCGCGCAACTGGTACGGGAAAGCCACGTGGCGGTTCTAGATGGCGCCGCGTCAGGCGGTCGAAACGTCGGTGCTCTTTTGCGCCCGCTGGCTATACTCCTTCTGACTTGCGCGCTCGGTTTGCCGTTGTGCGCCCAGGCTTCAGCTCAGGAATATCAAATCAAAGCCGCATTTCTCTACAATTTCGCTAAATTTGTCGAATGGCCGCCAGCGACTTTTCAAGATGCCAGCGGGCCCATCCACATTTGTGTTCTGGGGTCGACTCCACTGGACTGGATGATGGAGGACATGGTGCGCGACAAGAACGTGGACGGGCGTGCACTGACGGTTCGAAAGTTTACCAATATCAGCCAGGCAGGCAATTGTCAGATCCTGTTTGTGAGCGCTTCCGAGCAGAAGCATCAACGGGCCATCCTCGAATCGACCAAAACCAGCGACGTGCTTACGGTCGGCGAAACAGACACGTTCGTCGCCGAGGGCGGAGTGGTGGGATTTAATCTTGAACGGGGCCGGATTCACTTCGACATCAATCTGCAAGCGGCGCAACTGCAGCGCCTGCGGATCAGTTCCAAGCTCTTGAGCCTGGCCACCAACGTAAGAAAGGCCCAGCAGTGAAGGCAGCGAGGTATTACCGCAATCTCCCGATCAGGCATAAGCTGCGGCTGATCATCCTGGCGACTGTCGGCACAGCCCTGATTTTGGCCGGCGGCCCGATTCTGGTCTACGATCAGATCTCCTCCAGCGCCGAGATGCTTCGCGACTTGACTGTGTTGGGCGAGGTACTGGCTTCCAACAGCACGGCTGCATTGACCTTCGGCGATCAACGCGCGGCCACGGAACTGCTGTCCGCACTTCGCGCCCGCACCCACGTCAGTATGGTCTTGCTGTATGGCGGCGACTCCCAACTGTTTGCCGCCTACCGGCGAGACCGTCCCTCGGCGGATCCGGACCTGGCTCGGCTTAAAAGGAATGCGGTCTGGTTTGAAGGCGACCGGTTGCGCTTGTTCAAGGACATTACTTTTGGCAAACAGAACATTGGTTCCCTCTATATGGAATCGGACTTGAATTCGCTGCATGACCGGCTGCGGCGTTTCGGCGAAATCGTCGCACTCATCGCGCTGATCGCGTCCTGGCTGGCTATGGCTCTATCCTCCCGGTTGCAGCGCGCCATCTCCGATCCCATTGCTCATCTGGCGCAGGTCGCCCGGGTCGTCTCGCTGGAGAAAAACTACCGCGTGCGAGCGACAAAAAACGCCGACGACGAATTGGGACAATTCGTCGGTACCTTCAATGAAATGCTGGCCGAAATCGAGCACCGGGACCTGGCGCTTCTGGGCAATCAGCAACGCCTGGAACAAGAAGTGCAAAGCCGCACCGGCGAGTTGAGCAAGACCAACGCCGACCTGCTGGTCTCTAAGCAAAAGGCTGAAGCTGCCAGCCGCGCCAAAAGCGAGTTTCTGGCAAATATGAGCCACGAGATCCGGACGCCCATGAACGGCGTCATCGGAATGACCGAACTGGTGCTCGGAACCGATCTTTCCGAAGAGCAGCGGGAGTATCTGGATACTGTGCGCCTGTCCGCGGACTCTCTCTTGCGGGTGATAAACGACATACTCGACTTTTCCAAGATCGAGGCCGGAAAGCTGGAACTCGATTTGGTTCCCTTTAATCTTGTCAATTCCGTGGAAGAGACCATCAAGGCGATCGCCTTCCGGGCGCATGAGAAAGGCCTGGAACTGCTGTGCGATATCTCGCCCGACTTGCCGGAGGAAGTACTGGGCGACGAGATTCGGCTTCGTCAGATCATCGTCAATCTGGTAGGGAATGCAATCAAATTCACCCTGAAAGGCGAGGTCGAGTTGAAGGTGAGCTTGGAAGAACAGACTTCCGATCGCTTACGGCTACACCTCCACGTGCGTGACACCGGCATCGGTATCGCGCCGGACAAGTTGAAACTCATTTTCGAGGCATTCTCTCAGGCCGATGCTTCCACCACGCGGACCTTTGGCGGAACCGGTCTTGGATTGACGATTTCCACTCGTCTGGTGGAGATGATGAATGGGCGGATCTGGGTGGAGAGTGAAGCGGGCCGAGGGAGTTGCTTTCATTTCACGATCTGTTTGGGCGTTGCGCGGCAGGCGTCTCAACCAATGATCCCGGGACCCTCGCTGGCCGATTTGCGAGTGCTGGTGGTTGACGACAATGCCACCAATTTGCGAATCCTTGTTGGAATGCTTTCCCAATGGCGGATGAAACCAACTACAGCCTCAAGTGGCCAGGACGCGCTCTCCCTTCTGCAGTACGCGTATGAAACCAACCAACCTTTTGCGCTGGTAGTGACCGACATTCACATGCCGGAGATGGACGGCTTTGGATTGGCCGAGCGTATTCGGCATACGCCCACATTCTCGGATGCGGTCATCCTGATGTCTACCTCTGGGGAGACGCCGGGGGATGTGGAACGGAGCCGCGGGTTGGCAGTTTCCCAATACCTGACCAAGCCGGTCCGGCGCGCGGAAATGCACGCAGCGATCGTCCGGGCGCTGACGGGCGGAGCCGAACCGAAGCCTAGCGAGGCCACTAGACTGCCGCATTCACTGGCTGTATCGTCATCCCGGATTCTGCTGGCCGAAGACAACGTCGTAAATCAGAGGCTGGCGCTGCGGGTCCTTGAAAAGGCCGGACACTTCGTGGTAGTCGCGAATAACGGACGGGAAGCCCTGAGCGCGCTGCAAAAGCAGATGTTCGACCTGGTCCTGATGGACGTGCAAATGCCGGATATGGATGGATTCGAAACAACCAAGGCTATCCGCAAGAGCGAACTGGGTAAAGGGATGCATGTGCCCATCATTGCGATGACGGCCCACGCCATGACTGGCGACCGCGAGCGATGCCTGGCGTCCGGCATGGACGACTACATCTCTAAACCGATTCGTTCGGCCGACTTGCTGGGCTTAATAGAAAAACATCGGTTGAGCGCGCCGGTGGCCTAGAGTGTGGGGCACGGTTATCAACCTGCGGCCGATTATTAATCGGCCCTGGGCGGGTTACAAACCCGTGAATCTGCGAAATATATGCCGAATTTCCGGCCGCTGCTCTATTGCCCACGGCGGGACCGGCGGGCGACAACTATGTGGTTCGCCTAAGCCCTCTTGCGCAGTGTCCGCCCCGCTGTGAGCGCCATTAGACCGCCGCCGAGCAGCAAGACAGAGCCGGGCTCCGGGATTGGGCTGAACCGGGCATTGGGAGACGCGGCTTGGTCGATCAGAGCGCCGGTGTCGCGATTCAATTGAACGGTGGCCACGATGCCATTCGGATCGGTGGTAAGAACCGGTGTCGTTCCGCCCGCGTCCGAGAACAACGAGAGCGCGAAGGTGCTTCCGGATAACGATCCGTTGGGCGAATTGACCGCCGGTCCATCGAAGCTGAGCGTGAGGAACAGCGAGTTGCCGAACTTGATGTCCTCGAAGTCTTCGTTGTCCGCTCCGCTGTTGGCGATGGTAATGGCGGATGGCAGCGGTCCGCCGGTCACGCCACCGATGTCCGACTGCGTCCCGGCTATGTAGGTTGCGCCCGTGAAATCCAGGATCTGAACAGTTGCGGCCTGGGTCATGAAAGCGCCTGGATTGAACTGAAAATCGATCGATCCGGTGGTTCCGTTAATGGCGCTCGTGTTGACCACGAGATCGATGAGTTCAGCGCCGTGCGCCGCACCGGCGGCGCACAACAGCAGGGATAACAGATATTGTTTTTTCATATGATAAGCGCTCCTTTGTTGGTCAACGCCTGACTAATGAAACACCGCTCACTGGAACACCACTGTGGCAGTGAGTTGAATTGCGGCATTCGATGGGTCGCTGAGCAGAACCTTAGTGCTGGCGGATTGGCCTGGATTCAAGGCCGTCCCGGAAGCGACGATCTGCACTGCTGGCATTCCGCTGACGGTGCTGGTGGCATTGACGACGCTTGCGCCTTGTGGCAGGCCTGCGAGCGCCACCGAGATTGGCCCGCTAACCGGGCTGTTGGTGTTATTCGCGATCGTGAGCGTCGCGCTATAGGTCTTGCCGGCGCGGCTATAAGCAAATCCGGAGGAAGTGACCGGGTACGCCGCCGGCGCCGGCTGTGCGGACGTTCCCGGCGTAAACGCAATTCCTCGCAGAACTTCGCCATATCCGGCAGACCGGACGATGGTGAACTGTTCCTGGGCGGCCGCGGCGGGGTTTGTGTTCGCGATCACGTCGGTGATCTCCACCAGCTCGTTCGGATCGGCGCCCTGATCGCCGTTTGCGCTGACCGTGGAGGTAATAGCCCAGATGGTCGCCGTGCCATCGGCATTCACGCGGCCCGTGATGTTGCGGAGTCCGTCGGTGCTGGGATTCAAGGAAGTGGGATAGTTCGAAACGCTATACGGCTGCCCGAGATTCAAACCATTCCGCAGCACGTAGACGCGCGTCCAAACTCCGTTCGAAAGCACCCATTTCTGGAGACCGGCATTGGGACTGGTGGCGGCATCAGCGGCGGTTCCATCGCCTTCGTCGGCCACGTAGAGCGTGTTCGCGGTGGCGAAAAAGAGTCCGAACGGATTCTGCGCCGTGGAGGCCTTGGCGAGGGTGACCGGAAAACCGGGCAGGATGGTGATCGGCGCAGTCGAAGCGTTTGCCAGCGTCGGCAAACTACCGGCGTTGCCAACCTGGTAAACCGTGTTGATTCCGTTGCCGCCGCTGCCTTTCGTAACGTAAAGCGTGTTGTTGAAGATGGTGAGACCACGGAAATTGTCGTCCTTGCCGGGTTTGTCGGCGGCATAGGGCATGCCGGTGGCAGGGTTGATCACCTGGGTGATCGAGAAATTTCCTATCATTACCGGCGTTCCTGGTGCGGCAAAGGGTGTGAGGATCTCCGCTCCGGTGGAATCGATGATGTTCGCGGGCGTTCCGGCGCCATTGTTATCGTTGCCCACCGTATAGTAGAAGCCGTTCGCCAGGATGGCCGCGCGCCCGTTGTTACCGCTATATGCGTTTGAGTCCGTAGTCAAGAGGTTGCCGCCGGCATCCACCTGTCCCACGATCCGGTAAAAGGCCGAGCCGACGGGATTGGTTGGATCTATCACGCCGGGCGTGTTGGAATTCGAAACATCCAGCGTATTCACCGGCGCGCTGTAGCCCATGAACGTGATCACGGTTCCGTCGGTCGACAGGTTTAGCGCCAGTTCGGACTTGGAGCTGAAGCTGGTAGTCAAGGAAGTGGCCGGGATGGCGAGCGTGTTCACCAATGTGCCGCCGGTGGTCAGTTGATCGAGAAAGATGGGCGACGTGATGCCAAAACTGCCGTCTACAAGATCGTTATTCCAAACATTATTGGCGCTTCCGACGGCGGGGAATGCGCCATTGTTTGAGGCCATGCCTGGACAGGACGCCATAGCACCGCAAACGGGCGGAAGCTGTTGCCCGATGGTGATGGTGCTCGCGGTTCCCGCGTAAACGCTGCGCGACAGGACCAGGTTTCCCGGGGTGAAGCCGGAAAAACCGACGGTAGCTGCGTGAAGCAGTCCGCCGCATGATGCGGCGGCCGCGAGAAGAGTCAGGAATTGCGTCGAACTTCTCTGCATTTGGATTCTCCAACAAAGTTTGAAAAGGTATATTTCGGAGCGGTCAGATGGAAGGCAGACCTACTTGCCCGGCCGCCTCTGAGAGAGTACCAGGCCTCTGTTCAAAACTCGTCGCGAAGCGATGAACATGTCGTGAAAGGAGTGGCGCGATGCTTAGTACGTATGAACGTACTAAACACCGCACCTCCTGAACCGTTAGTCCTCAGTATGACGACACACCGCGGTCGGAATGATACATTTTTGCGGGTGCCCACTGCTAATCATTGTCTGGACTGTTCGGCGACCCTCTTCTCCTGCGGTTGATGACGTCTACGTGGTAAAGGCTTATATGACCCGCGTGTCGATGCCCGGCGCGCAGAATATCGGTTTCACCGCCCTCGAGGTCCTTGGCGCTATTGGAAATCAAGCTCCCGTCTCTACTCACCTTTCACGCAAACGCTCGCAACTATACTCAAGATATAGTGCCTGCCACTCACAAGCCGAAGCTCAAGGCGCCGAAGGCCGATCCGCATTTGCAGGGTGCTGCAGAACGCACCAAGGCGGCGGCGGAAGAGTTGGAGCGTCTCGGTGTTGCCGATCGCAAAGGTAAACGTGTCCGGACCGATTTGCCCAAGGACATGCACGAAGGTGCAGATCGCGATGTCGGCGGATAGATGTCCCCGAGGATCTTCGTCGTTGCCGGCCCTCCCGGAGGCGGCAAATCGACCGCTTTCCCTGTTTCCGGTTTTGGCGTCGATTTCTTCAATGCCGACGATCATGCGTCCTCATTGAATCAGGGATCCTATCTCGACATCCCCCGCAACATTCGGGACCAAGTCAACCGTCTCTTCGAGGCGTTCGTCTTGGAGCACATCAAGCGGGGCGCCAGCTGTGCCTTCGAAACTACTCTCCGGAGCGAGATTACTTTTGCGCAGGTTGCGCTGGCGAGGCGAGCTGGATTTACGGTCGAAATGCGTTATGTCGCGCTCAGCACATTCGCCGCGCACTTGGAGCGCGTCAAGATGCGGGCTGACAAAGGCGGACACAGCGCCCCGGAACCCGTTCTGAGGAGCATATTTGAGGCAAGCATTCGCCACCTTCCACGGGCGATCCGGGAGATGGACTTCATTCATGTTTACGACAATAGTGTCTGGGGTGGCGCCCCAACCGTGATACTGCAGGCAGAGAGCGCTGAGATCATCTATTTGGCCGAGGAAGTCCCTGCTTGGCTCAAGGGGGTTCTAGAACAGATTTGACGAACTGCTCTGGGACGTGGCCGGCCGCGCTTCAGTAGCTGCTTAACTCGGACACGGCCGATCATAATTCTTCACGGTATAACCCAAACCGCCGGCGAATGCCGCCGGTAAAGAACCGTTGCCATCACAGTGAGGTCAGATGCCGTTCAAGCATGAAAGCATTCTTGCCATCACATGGCCGCGATCGCTCGGCAGCGGTTCAGGACGCTAGAGCATCCAACACGGCCGCGCGGTTCTTGGCGATGACCGCAAGGTAGGCGCGAGTGGTCGCATCGGGTTTTCTGCGTCCTTGCTCCCATTCCTGTAGCGTCCTCGGGTTGATGCAAAATGCGCGAGCAAACTCTGCTTGGGACATTCCCGCCTTCGTCCGAATTCGCTTCACGTCGATCTCATCGGGCAGCACGATGCGCCGTATTGGTAGTTGCGCCTCGCCCTTCACGTGGGCCAGAATTTCTTTGGCGCCCCGCTCGAGCGTCAAGCCAAGCTTGGTTCTCGCCTTGGCTGCGTTCTTCAAATTACGCGCTGTCATAACTTGCACCTCCCCTTGCCGCCTTCTTGATCTCTGCGGCAAGCTTTGTGAGTACCTTCTGGTCGGCCGCCGAAAGAGTCTCCTTTCGCGATTTCGCGTAAATCGAAGCCATATAGATCCGCGCCGGTCTTGCCAGCACGAAGTAAATCACTCTAAAGCCACCGCTCTTGCCCTTCCCGCGGCAGGACCAGCGAGCCTTGCGAAACCCGCCAGTGCCCGGAATGACTGGATGGTCTTCCGGCGCACAGGCAATGAAGAATTCCATCGCCATTCGCTCTTCCCCGGTGAGCAGCGCCGCTACCTGGGACTCGTCACCTGACAAGCTTACGATCTCGGCGATCATCTTTACTATACGGCAATGACGTATATCCGGTCAAACGTTCAGTTGGTCGGTTCCTGGTGGGTCAGACGCCTCTTTAGGAAATCGGCCATTTTCGACAGCGCTCGGCCGCGGTGACTCACCTGCATCTTGGACTCGATCGGCGCCTCGCCAAACGAGCACCCGAACGGCGGGTAGTAAAACAGCGGATCGTACCCGAACCCGTTTTCGCCGCGAGGCGCCAGCAGGATTTGTCCCCCCACTTCGCCGCGAAACGTCCGCAATACTTGCTCACCTTGCGCCAGCGCGATCACGCTCACAAATCGTGCGCCGCGGTTCTGAACACCCCGCAGTTTTTCGAGCACCAGGCGGTTGTTATCTACGTCGCTCGCATCCGGGCCAGCGAAGCGCGCCGAGTACACGCCCGGAGCGCCATGGAGAGAATCCACCTCCAATCCCGAATCCTCCGCAAACACCAAGCCGTCGCAATAGCGCGCGTAGTAGAGCGCCTTGAGAACAGCATTCTCTTCAAACGTAGCGCCCGTCTCTTTCGGTGCAGGAATAGCGCCAAGATTCGGAATGGCGTCGACGTCCACCAGACCCTTTAGACCATGGCTGAACTCGCGCAGTTTTCCTGGGTTGCTGGTCGCGCAATAAACCCGCATTAAGCGCCGAGCGACTCTCCTTGGATGGTGATCAACCGGCTGGCGCCAAGGCGTCCCAGCGCGATCAGGTCCGCGAGTTGAGAGTCGTCGAAGGGGACTTTCTCACTGGTCGCCTGCAATTCGACAAACCGCCCGCCGCTGGTCATCACCACGTTCATATCGACATCGGCGCTGGAGTCTTCGTCATAAGCGAGATCGAGTAGTGCCGTCCCGTTGACGATGCCCACGCTGACCGCGGCCACATGTTCCTTGATAGGGGAAATCTTGAGAGCGCCAACCTGAAGCAGTTTCCGTATGGCCAACGACAGCGCGACAAAGCCACCGGTGATGGCGGCAGTGCGAGTGCCTCCGTCGGCTTGCAAGACGTCGCAATCGATCACGATGCTGCGTTCGCCCAGAGCGGCGAGATCGATGATTCCGCGCAGGGAACGGCCGATCAGTCTTTGGATTTCATGCGTGCGCCCGGAGGCTCGCCCCTTGGACACCTCGCGCTGCGTCCGCGTGGCGGTGGCGCGCGGCAGCATGGCGTACTCCGCAGTGACCCAGCCTCTGCCGCCTCCCCGCAAGAATGGCGGAACACTTTCTTCCACGGTGGCTGCGCACAAGACGCGAGTGTTGCCCACTTCAATCAGCGCAGACCCTTCCGCGGTCTTCAAATAGTTGGTCGTGATTTGGACCGGACGCATCTGGTCCGGCCTTCTTTGATCAAGTCTCATGGATTACCGGATTGCAGCGAAAAATAGAACAGAACGCAAACCACCAGAATGCCCAGCACGATGAGGATCAGGCAGGGGAGCGCAGCTCGCGCGTCGCTCCTCAGCTTCGGCTTCTTACTGCCGGCGAGACGAAATTTTGCCACTTACTGGCCCGTAAAATCGACCGTCGTCGTACCCGGCTCGCGGACCTTGAAATACGCTTTTTCCCAATTGGCGTGAACCGGCGAGGAGGCGTAAGACCGGAAATCGTCGGCCTTCCCGAATTCCATACACACGCCCCAAACGCGCGGCGGCTCAGATTCCATTGGCCGGTTCAGCTTGCCGTACCAAACATGTTTCAGACCTTGGGCCTTGCCTTGTAAGGCGTCCGTTGCGGCGAAGAACGCCTTCCAATCGGCGCTGGCCGCGCTATCGATAGGCGTGAAATAAAAGCAATGCAGAAAGTCCTTTTCGGCCGCGGCCGCAGCCCCGCTAGTCAACAGCAGAGCGGCAATTCCTGGCAGTAACCACTTACGCATGAAAATCTAGTCTCCTGAACCCATCTTATTCGAGCGGCGCGGGCATTGTTCATTCGAGGACGGCATCATCATTGCAGCACGGCGTCATTCCAGGACAACATCGCCCGACGCCGCAAGATTCGGGATCAGTTTCGGATCGCTCCCGTCGATGGCGATGTTGACGACGATGTTGCGGATGTAGTAACTCTGGCCACCGCTACCCACCGCCAGGGCCCCGATGCTATAGATGTGGCCAGGCAGGGAAAGGGCGGGAAAGGCGTCCAGGCGGACGTTGACTCTCTGACCAACGTGCAGCAAACTGCTCTCAGTCTGGTTGGCGCGGGCTTCCAACTGCATGGACTGAACGTCCACTACTTTCATAAACAATTGCCCGGGAGCGATTTGATCCCCTAGCTGTACTGGTCCCGCTTCCCCGCCCCGAACAATCGATTGCATCACGGTGAGCCCATCCATGGGCGCTTTCATCTCAATTTGCCGGAGATCGTGCGCGTACCGATCGTGATGGCGCTGCTCCAACTCGCGCGAGAGATCCAGGATTCGCATTTCGGCGTCGAATGAGGCCTTCTGAAACTTTGCCGTCTCCTGCAACTTGCTGTAACGGGCCTCGGTTTCTTCCACGTTCAGGCGCAGTAGTTCGCGTTCAACGCCGGTGGAGGCACCCGGTTGCCGGGCGGCATCCATTTTCGCTCTTTCCGCCTCGGCTTTGGCTTTTTCCGCCTCGGCCTTGGCCTGCCGCAGAGACTGCTGTAGAGTCTCCCACGCGACAGCCTGTTCGGCTTGGCGCCGCTGAATGTCGGATTTCGCCTGCTTCACTTGGGCGGCGAGATCCTCTACCTGAGTGGCGGACGACTGCCCATCCAATTGAGCGAGCAACTGCCCTTTCTTGACGGGCTCTCCAGCTTTGACGAGATAGGTCAACTCTAAGGACCGATTTTCCAATCCGGCGGGCATCGGAGCGGCAATGCTCGCGTAACGCCGCGCGGAAGTCTGACCCGAAAGACGCAAGACTCTAAGGACTGTCTTATTCGACTTCTTATCCGGAGATTGGGACCTTCCGGTCGTCAGCACGGCGCCCAGTGCGATTAGGCCCAACACCAGCCAGATCCGTGCACCCATGGATTTTCTACCTTCCTAGGATACTATGTGTGATGCCTCCAGCCGCCGACGCGGTAGTGTCGGAAAACGACCGGCAGAAATGGCTCGCCCTGTGGGCGGCCATGCTCGGCTACATGTTAGACGCGCTCGACGTGTTGCTGTATGTGTTTGCGGTGCAGACATTGCGCGCCGAGTTCCACTGGCCGGCGGCGACAGCGGGCTTGGTCAGTTCCGCGACACTGATCGCGTCCGCCGTGGGCGGCATCGGAGCGGGAATTCTGGCGGATCGCATCGGTCGCACCCGCACCCTGGTGTACACGATTCTGTTGTACTCGCTGGGATCGGCAGGCTCGGCCACTTCCGCCGGACTGTGGTCCTTATTGGCGTGGCGCGGCGTGGTTGGTTTGGGGCTCGGTGGAGAGTGGTCGGCTGGCGCGGTATTGGTGTCCGAGACCTGGCCCCCCGAGCACCGGGCGAAAGCGATTGGCGTGATGCAATCGGGTTGGGCCATCGGATACATGCTGGCGGCGGGCGCAACGGCGTTGATCCTTCCGCGTTTCGGCTGGCGGGTATTGTTTCTGATCGGAATCCTGCCGGCTTTTCTCACCATATGGATCCAACGAAAGGTGAAAGAACCGGCGATTTGGCTCGAGCGGCAAACCACGGCGCCGTTGTCGGACTTATTCCGGAAGCCGCTGCTGCGCACCACCGTGCTGGGGACGCTGCTCGCCACGTCGGTTTTGTTCGCATATTGGGGATTGTTCACCTGGCTGCCGGGATTTCTCTCCGCGCCCCTAGATCAAGGCGGAGCGGGACTCAATATCTTGCGCACCAGCGGCTGGATCATCCTCATGCAGATGGGCGCGTTCGCAGGCTACGTGAGTTTCGGCTGGCTGGCCGATAGCTTTGGCCGCCGGCCGGTGTTTTTTACCTATGTTCTCTTGGCTGCGATTGCGACTCCGATTTACGGCTTGACGCCGCGCTGGGCAGGCGCAAATTCGGAAGCGTGGTTGCTTGCATTAGGGCCGCTGGTAGGCTTTTGCGGCACTGGGTTCTTCGCTATCTTTGGGGCGATGCTGGCCGAACTCTATCCGACGCCGCTCCGTGGCGCGGGACAGGGTCTGGTCTACAATACCGGCCGGGCGGTGAGCGCGCTGGCGCCTTTTGCGGTGGGGGCCATTGCGGATCGGCAAGGATTGGGCGCCGCGCTGGCGCTGAATTCCGGGTTCTTCCTGATTGGCTCGGTCCTGGTGTTCACGCTGCCGGAGACCAGGAATACGCGCTTGAGCTAAGGGACGCGCCCAGGCCGCGCTGACGCCAGGCCAACCCCAGCATGCAAATTGCGCTGAACCGAAAATAAGCGCAAAGCCAAAGAAAGAGAGCAGGGTGAAAAGGTCTGCGTTCCAATTGGATCCAGCGATTCACCAGAGCAAGAAACGCCAAAGCAAAACCGGCCGACGTCGCTCCCGCTAAGCCGAAAAACCAGTCGGCCGCAACATGACGCGGAACGGCGCGAGCGATGGACCATGCAAGCATAGCGGCGCTCACCGCCATCACCACCAGCAAAAGGGCAAAAACATTAAAGCTAAGCGGGCCTTTCCAAAGGAGCGGGATCATTCCATATGCGCCAAGAGCAAGGCCATTCAGAACCAGAAGCCAGGATTTGCTCTGTGCCGGCCTCCCGATGCCGGCTGCGATGGTGCATACGCCTGCCGCCATGGCGAGCCTGCTCTGAATGCCAACCACCCATTTGAAAGTGAGCAGTCCATCGGGACCGCTGTCGTACATCGCCAGGTAGAGACCAGCAATGATCGCGTCAAGAATGGCGCACACTGCCAGCAACCACCAGTTCTTCACCAGCGTTGGGGTCATGCGCAACCTCCGATCCTGATGCCAGCTTCGCCGTAATCATCATAGCGCCATATCAGGTCGGTCTCGAGTCGCGGCCCAACAGATCCACTCGCCGTCTGGCGCATCAAGCGCCCTTTTTTTTGCGGTCCGCGCGCCTTGGCTCTCTGCCGTTTTGCGGGCAGCACTCGCAGCACGTGAGATTGCAGCTTAGTGAGGGGCACGGCACAGTCTTTCAATCCGTTCCGCCAAGCGCTGCCCTTCCATGCCTCCGTGCGTCCTCAAGGCTTTGGTGGTCGCTAATCCGTCGGCAGGGGCAGGATTCTCAACAGGCCGCGCCAGCCGCCTTTCAAGCGTCCGCCAGCCGCACTGCCGCCTGCACCTTCCGCACCGCCACTCCGGGCTCGATCAATTGCCTGATCGCCGGCATAGCCGCGTTCGCTGCCTGCTCGCCACGTTCGATTATGATCTTGGCGCTCGCGAACGAGTCCCAATCCAGCTCTTCCACCGCGGGCGTAATCACGACGGCCGATTGGCTCCGCCATTCCGGTTCCGTCCGCGTTCCCAAGATCTGGAAGCACCGCCCGATCACCGAAAACATATGGCCAAAATCCTTGCAATCGGCCGGGCTGGGGATATTGACCGCGATCACGTGCGTGCAGCCCATGCGCAACAATGGCGCAGCCGGAACTTCCATGCTCACGAAGCCATCCACCAAACAGCGCCCGCCGTGCTCAATCGGAAGAAACAGACCCGGATAGGCGCAACTGGCGCGAATGGGGAGATGCACATCGCCGCGATCCTGGAAAACGACCGGCTTGCCGGAGTTCAAATCGGTGGCGACCACCGCCAGCGGAATCCGCATGTCTTCAAAGCGCGAAGTTTTCAGCAGCCGGCCTAGGAATTGCACCATTCTGTCCGTACCCGCAAAACCCAGCCGGCTCAGGGTGAAGCGGGCCACGTCTCGCAGTTTCATCGCCAGGGCCACGTTCTGGATCGAATCGGGACTCGCTCCCGAGGCATAGGCCGCCGCAACCACGGAACCGCTGCTGACGCCCGCTACGGCGTGGATGGGAACCTTGTGCTGCTCCAGCGCGCGCAGGACCCCGATGTGCGCAATACCGCGGGCAAATCCACCACCCAGTGCCAACCCGATGCGCACGTCTTTGGGCCGCCGCGATTGATACGGGTTTCGTATCAGCTTCCGCGCCGCATCCCATAAGATGGACATCCTTTGCATACCCTGGGCTCCTCTTACGTAAGATAGCTTAAGTGAACCACCGGTTCTACAAAACTAATAGCATGAGAATTTCCAAACTCTCGCTCGCGTTGTGCGCCCTCACCCCTCTGTACGCACAAAGGGAGCTTTCGGGTTCCGCGCAGATTCAACTCGCCCTGGATCGGCTAAACGTCACTGGGAGCGTTCTGATGATTGCCGCCCATCCGGACGACGAAAATACGGCCTTATTGGCCTATTTCGCACGTGGCAGGAAGTTGCGGACCGGGTACTTGTCATTGACGCGGGGCGAGGGAGGACAAAACCTGCTGGGGCCGGAGCAGGGTGACGCACTGGGAGTGATCCGGACGCAAGAACTGCTCGCCGCGCGAAAAATCGACGGAGCGGAGCAATTTTTTACCAGGGCGATCGATTTTGGGTTTAGCAAGACAGCGGAAGAAACGCTCGAAAAATGGGGACATGAGCGAATTTTGAGCGACGTTGTGTGGGTGGTTCGCAAGTTTCAGCCCAACGCGATTGTGTTGCGTTTCTCGGGAACGCCGCGGGACGGTCACGGGCAGCATCAGGTCTCGGCCATCCTGGGTAAAGAGGCCTTTAGCGCCGCCGCCGATCCCAACCGCTTCCCCGAGCAGTTACAGTACGTACAAGTCTGGCAGGCTAAACGCCTGATGTGGAATGTGTTCGCGTTTACCCCGGAACAGGAGAAAGAAGCCGAAAAACTGGAAAATAAGGTGGAAGTCGATCCCGGCGTATACGATCCGATACTGGGACACTCCTACGGCGAGATTGCCGGTATGAGCCGCAGCGAGCACAAGAGTCAGGGGATGGGAACACTGGAGCGCAAGGGTTCACAGAAGAATTATCTGGTGACGGTGGCCGGGCCGCCCGCCAAGTCTGACGTGTTCGACGGCATCGACATCACCTGGAACAGCGTTCCCGGCGCGGGAGAAGCCGGCCGGCTGTTGCAAGAGGCTGCCCGCGCGTTTCAACCAGCTCACCCGGAAAAGATGACGCCTTTGCTGCTGAAAGCACGGGCGATTCTGGCCGATTTGCATCAGCCGGTGGCCGAACGCAAGCGGCGGGAGATCGACGAAGCCATCGCCCTCGCGGCTGGGTTATCTCTCGAGGCGACGGCCGACAAGTTTGCGACGGTTCCAGGAGGCGCTTTTGAGGTATCGGCAACGGCCATCAATCGGGGTCCGCTGACGGTCAACCTGGATGGCAAGGACCTGCCCTACAACAAACCTGTGACGAAGAAAGAGCAGCGCTCTATCCCGTCGAACGAGCCGTACTCGCAGCCGTATTGGCTGCGGGAACCCAAAGATGGCGCGGTTTACGTGGTGCGGGATCAACAGTTGATCGGCCTGGCCGAGAACCCGCCGTTGCTCGAATCCGCATTTCACTTGCGTTGCGAGGGAGACGAGTTTGAAATAAGGCGCCCGGTTGTGTATCGCTACGCCGATCGAGTGCGGGGAGAATTGATCCGGCCATTGATCGTTGAGCCGCAGGTTGCGGTGATGACACCGCACTTGGCACGTATGTTCCGGACCTCGGGCCCCGCGCGTTGGAGATACAATTGACGGCGAATGTGAAGGACGCGTCGGGCTCGGTTACGGTGCAAGTTCCCGCGGGGTGGCGGGTCGCGCCCGAGGCACAGGAGTTCCATTTCGCCCAGCCGGGTGAAGAGGCAACGCTGCGGTTTGAAGTCACTCCTCCGCAAACCTCAGCCAAGGGCGAAGCCGAAGCGACCGCGAAAATCGGGAATCGATGGATCCACGTGGGAATGAGCGTGATCGAT
>DATFZA010000060.1:0-4890 GCA_035314765.1 Bryobacteraceae bacterium | reverse complement strand
AGGCGCTCTCGACCATGTCATCGAGAATCTGAATCACGTTGTCGAGCACGGCCGTCTGCGCCCTCACGACCGCGATATTCTTTCAAGCGATGTAGGCCGGCTGCGGGAAATGCGGGAACACTGGGACCGCGAGCACCGCTAACAGGACTAGCCCCGAACTTGAGCGAAGGACTGTCGCTCGGTCCCCTCACTTTAGGTTCGGGGCTAGGCGTCTGGGTAGACATGGACATCCGGACAAAATGGGCACGCGATCCGTCGGCGGCGGCGCACAGGTTGGGCAACCTGAGGCCCTTCGGGCTTGCGCGATGCCCGAACGGACTAGCCCCGAACGTTAGTGAGGGGATTGGCGGAATCCCCCTCCCTCTACGGTTGGGAAAACAACGCGGCGCCTTCCCTCGCGAGTGCCTTGGTATCAAGTAGAGCACTGTAAGCGTCGGCCACCTGACGCACCATTACTTCAACCGTGAAACGCTCGAGAACCCGCTGGCGCGCAGCGGCGCCCAGGCGCTGGCGTAACGCCGGGTCAGCCAGCAATCTCATGACGCGATCCGCAACCGCCGCTGAATCGCCGGAAGGGACTAGAAAACCGTTCACTCCGTCTTCCACTACCTCCGGATTGCCACCCACGGCTGACACGACCGGAGGAATTCCGCAGGCCATGGCTTCGAGCAAGGCATTCGAGAAGCCCTCGCTTCTCGACGGCAGAGCAAATACGTCGCTCAATGCCAGAATGCGCTGGACCTGTGTCGATGAGCCCAAAAAGCGGACTTTCCGTTCCAGATCGAGCGCCTTTCTGAGTGCTACCACTTCCTCTTTATATGTGATGTGCTCGGCGTTGGTTCCAAATACACCCGCAATGAGAAATACTGTATCGGGAAAGCGTTGCTTCACCAGCGCCGCGGCGCGCAGAAATACATCGATGCCTTTGATGCGGCGGATGTTGGCGACCATGGTCACAACCGGACAGCCGGGCACGCAGCCTAACTCCTCGCGCAAGCTGTCGAGATTCTCCGATGCATCGACAACCACTCCTGCGTCCACACCATTGTGGATAGTGAGGACTCGCTCCGGATCGAGTCCGTCCGTATCGATCGCGTAACGCCGGACGCTTTCCGATACCGTTTGCACCTGGTCGTAAGTTCCGCGCATGCGGCGATACGCCCACCGATGCCAGGATTGCCGCACAATTCCCATATCCCGGCGGCCGGAGATCAACACTCGCGCGCCGCTGAACTTGGCAGCGGGACCGAACAACAGATCCGATGCCGGAAAGAACGTGTGCACAATATCGAATTTCTCCTGGCGAACCAGCCGCCGCAGCCGTTTCAAGAGGCCCAGCGTGCTCCAGTGACGAAGACTCTTCATCGGCCAAACCTCGACCGGGCAAGGAAACCGGGCAAGGAAACCCTTGGACACTTCGTCGGCGTGGAATGTGATCACACGGCAAGCGTACCCTTGCGCCGGCAGATGCTCCACCAACCGCAGCAGACTCATTTCCGCACCACCGGCGCCCCAGATGCTGTCAATGAGAAAGAGGACGCGAACTGGCTTGGCGGAGGTCATGATCAATTAGCAGCGCCCGTCTAGCCCCGAGCGTAAGTGAGGGGATCGGTGCCCTGTCCACCGCTCCCTACCACTTCTCCTGCCCTCTTCTCCCTCGAAGCATTCTTGCGGCGCTGCGCGCCGCGAGAAAGGAGTTGAACTTCACTGAATCGCGCCATTCGGATTGAAAAGGCGGCGTGGGCCGGATACCCAGTCGGCGAAGCTTCTTGTTTATGTGGTAGACGATTGCCTGTTGTTCAGCCACAAGCGTACGGTACGCGATGCTGAACGAAATGGACACCTCTTTTCCGTTGGTTACCCAGTGCGGCGCGCCGAAGGGGAAATGCAGCGCCTCGCCTGGCGCCAAATCGAACATGGTAGCCCGGGGCAGATACTCGTCTTTATAGGGAAGATAGCAGTCGTACTTTTCGTCGTGGTAAAACTCAAGCATCGATTCCGCCTGCTCCTCGCTCATCACCGAGCGGTCCTCCTCATCCCACAGCGCGATCTGTTTGGTTCCCCGGACCTGCATCAGAAAACTATGCTCATCGTCCACATGGCAGGGCGTAACGGTTCCGGGAGACGAGATGAAGATGAAGGCGTAGAGACGATGCATATCGCTCATCCAGCGCTCGCAGGGCAGACCGGTCATCTGAGCGCGGACTTCCGCCAGCAGACCGTGCAGCAGTTCACGGTACTCGGGATCGGCCTCCACATTGCGCACCGCTATCCAGGACGGCACTTCCTCAATGCGGCGGATGGTGTCGGAAATTGAGAGCCCATTTGAGGGATAAGTCTTCTTCTCGACCGTAAAGCCGACCGCGCCCGAATGATACTCCACCTTATCTTGCGGCAAAGAATGGATCAACTGTTCCAGACGGGGAAGTTCCAGCAAGGGATGATTGCAAAGTTTATGCTGAACCTTAAAGCCCTTGTTCGGGAACTTGGTGCGAAACGTCTCCCGGTCGAATTGGAAAATGCCTTCCGTGCGTTTGATCGTTTCAGTAGCAGTCATGATAGGTCACCTTGAGAATGGGTTGAGATTTGCAGATAACGGGGATTATTGTTTGGCCGGACAAGCTTACCGGCCCAACGAATAAGTGGCAGAATGGAGAGCAACAGGTCACCCGCGATTGAGCCGTTGGAAAACAGGGAACGCCGGATCATGCGGCGCTCGCGCCAAATGCGGTTCAGCAAAACGTGACGCGGCGCGGCGCAGGAATCCATCCACCGCACGCCGGGGTTCTGGCGGAGACGCCGCATGACTTCAAGTTCGAGCAAAGTGCCGGGAGAATACTTGGCATATGTTTCGTCATATGCCGTTCGGAAGGCGAAAGCGCCTTCCCCAGCTAGCAAAGTATGCCGCATGGCGATGGGCTTGCCGTCTAAGGTGAGTGACAACAGCATGACGCGGCCCCGGCGGAAGGCTTCCCGCGTGATGGTCCGGAAATATTCGGCGTCCGGCTCATATGCCGCGAAGGCGCGCCCGCCTGTTTCGCCCTTCCACCCCGCGGCCTCCAACTTCAGAAAATCCTCCAGCCATGCATCCACTTGGCATGGCGCGTTAACCGTTCTGTATTCGAGCGCGCCCAACTCAGCTAGCCGCCGTTCGCGGCGCTGAAACTCGAGCTGGCTCTTTCGCGAGACGGAGTGAGACAGATACTCCGCAAGCGGTTTGTCGCTGCGGTACAGCGCGCGCGGAAAGTCGTTCAGCATGAGCGAAACTCGGCCGATCGCAAAATCGATCCATAGTTTGTGGAACTCGCCATCGGCCAGCAGCCAGTTGGTGTCCAGAACACGAGCGCCAACGCCATTGGTCTCAAACCAGCGCCAGAACGCATCCAGAGCTTCGCGGGCGTGGCTCGCGTGCAGCAAAGGCGCAGTCACGTAACAATAACGATGTTGCCAGAAAGCCAGGTTGCGAATCGGCAGATGCAGGCACCGCGATTGTTTTTCCAGCGGAATAAATCCCCACAGCTCTTTGTCTTCAGGACCAAAGACGAGCAGGAAGTACAGTTGATCGGTACTGGAGCAAGCTTGGAGAACCGGCAGCGCCATCCAGGGCTCGTAAGCAATATTCGGAAACAGGGCGCAATCGCTGAGTTGTTGCCAGGCTTCGAGGTGACCTTCGAGTTCACCGGCGCGAACCACGCGCACGCTCGCTGGTGAAACCGGCGGGCTCAAGCGAGCTGTTCCGGATAGTTCCATCGGAGTGATCATGCGCGTGAGGCTCCCTTGAACTGATGGCGCGCATACCGCAATAGTGGGAGAGCGGAGACAAAAAAATCGGCCCAACGCGATCCGTTGGAGATCAGCGTACGCCGAATCACCCGGCGCTCATTCGAGATCAGGTCGTAGAGCGTGTGCCGCGCCGATGCACAGGAATCGATCCAGTTGATGGTCGAGCCGGCATGCCATCGCTCCAGATCTTCCAACTCGAGAATCACTCCTGGCGAGTACTTGGCATAGCGTTCGTCATAAGCGATTTTGAAAATGTGCCCGCCGTCTTCGGACATCAACACCAGCTTCATCGCCACCGGATTGCCGTTGAGATCCAGTGACAGCAATCTTGCGCGGTTTTGGGCGAAGCCGGCATAAGTGATGGCCCGGAAAAACTCCGCGTCGCGCGGCCGGATGGCCATGGCGCCGCCATCCCGCCCCTTCCAACCCTGGGATTCGAGGTAAAGAAAGTTTTCGATCCACGTCTCGACGTCGGCGATGGCCCGCAATTCGCGGTAGAGCACCGAGCCGAATTCTTCCAGATGACGCTGGCCGCGGCGCAGGGCGTGATAGCGCTTTTTCGAGAGCTGACGGGCGACGTACGTTTCAAAGCTCGCTTCGCGAACTTGCAAACCTCGCGGATGTTCGTTGAGTACCAACAGGTAACGGCCAATCAAGGCGTCGGCCCATTTGGCGTGAAACAGCCCTTCCCCCAGCAAGTAGTTAGTATCGAGAATGCGGCAATCGAGCGGATTGTTTTCAAACCAGCGCCAGAACGCGTCTATCACCTGATCCGCATGATTTTCATCCACTAACGGAACCGTGAGGTAACAATAGCGGTGCTGCCAGAATGCCAGCGTGCGCATGGGCAGATGCAGGCAGCGGGTTTGCACCTCTACCGGAAAGAGGCCCCACAGCGGCTCAACACCGTCCGGAGCGGCCGGACCGAAAATCAGCAGCAAGTAAACGTCTTGCTCATCGCCGATGTGCTCGATCGCCGGCAGGAGCATCCATGGCTCAAAAAACACGTTTGGCTCCATCGCATTTGCCGCCAGCTCTTCCCACGCTTGCAGGTACTGCCTTAGCGCGCTGGCCGGCGCCAGGCGGACGGAGACTGTCTGCTTGCGG
>DATFZA010000059.1:0-4659 GCA_035314765.1 Bryobacteraceae bacterium | reverse complement strand
GATTCATCCAGCATGCCGACCACCGCGCCGTTTTCGATCACCGGCACCTGTGAGATGTCCGCCATCCGCATGCGCTGGAATGCCATCAGCAGCGTGTCGCCAGGGCCGATGGTGATCACCGCGCCCTCTTCATATCGCCGGGTAATCAGGTCGCGCAAATCTCCGCTGGCGGGCCGGTGAATAAAGCCTTGATCGATCATCCAGTAATCGTTGAAGACTTTAGAAAGATATTTGGCGCCGGTATCGCAGACGAACGTAACCACGCGCTTGGGCGTTTTCTGCTCGCGGCAGTAGCGCAGCGCGGCGGCCAAAAGAGTTCCCGTAGATGTGCCACCGAGCAATCCTTCGCGGCTCAGTAGCTCCCGCGTCGTGGCGAGACTTTCTTCGTCTGGGATGAGATAGGCGTGACGAACACGCGACAAATCGGCGACCGGAGGAATCGCCCCGCTGCCGATACCCTCCACCACCGACGCGCCGCTCTTGCCGAGGTGGCCGGTCAGAACGTATTCCGTCAGCGCCGAGCCCTGGGGATCGGCGAGAACCATTTCCGCATCGGGCTGCACCCGGGCGAAAAACCGGCTCAGCCCGGTAATCGTGCCACCGGAACCGACGCCGCAGACGACGGCATCCACCCGGTGCTGCATCTGAGCCCAAATCTCGGGGCCGGTGCCCGTTTCATGCGCGATGGGATTGGCGGGGTTGGCGAATTGGTTAATCCAGATAGAACCCGGAACATCGCGGGCCAGCTGGGCTGCGTAGTCCTGGTAGAACTCCGGGTGTCCCGCACAAACATCCGAGCGCGTTAGCCGAATCTCGGCGCCGAAAGCGCGCAGATGCGAGATCTTTTCCCGCGACATCTTGTCGGGGATGACCAGGATGAGCCGGTAACCCTTGAGGGCCGCGATCAGCGCCAAACCGAGTCCGGTGTTGCCCGCCGTCGCCTCGATGATGGTTCCGCCCAGCGCTAGACGGCCGGAGCGGGCCGCATCTTCGACCATGGTCAGCGCCATCCGGTCTTTAATGGATCCCGTCGGGTTCTGGCTTTCAAGCTTGACGAACAGCTCGCACGGTCCCGTTTCGAAGTTCTTCAGCGGGACCAGCGGAGTGTTACCGATCAAGTCGAGTAGGCTGGACGAGGACATGTGGGGTTGCGTCCTTACGGCCTGCCGTCCTTAAGCCGGAGACGCAATTCCTATAGTACTCTGGGCCGCGTTCCGCAGAGCCGCTAAGTCGGCGATGTTCGGCACGGAAGGGAACTCCAGCCACATCACGCCCGTCTCGGAGCCTCGAATCGAGGTCCCCGGAAGATTCCGGGCCTGCGCCAGCAGCGCCTCCGGTAGCTGGTTGGCATGCAACTTGCCAAGAAATTGGAACTGCAGGCGGACCATGCGTCCAGGCTGCTCGATGCACGAAAGCGTCACCGGACCACCCGGTGGGCCGCAACCGATAATCGCCTCGAAAATCCCGACGATCACCTGTTGCAGCGCAGCGGAGTTGCCGCCCACGGTATAATCCCATGCCGGGCCGATTTCCGCGCGGAACGCGATCGACCGGGCGGCTGCCGTTTCCTGCACCTCAATCACGGCGAACTCCACCACCTCGCGGGTGGAATGCGTAGCTATTTGAAGCAGGGGTGGCGCGGCTGGCGCTGCCGCTTGGCTCAAGACGGGTGGCGTTTCCGTGTGCATGGCCATAGCCTGCCCGACGGGAGCGTAAGCCGCCAACAGGCGGCGTTCCCGCCGGAGAACCACGGCTACTAAGATGATGGTCGAGAGAACTCCGCCTCCGATCGCCAGAGCGCCACCCAGGTCGGTAACGTTCTGCTGTCCGAGGGTAGCGGAATGGCCGATCGAATTCAGCGATTGAGCCAAGCCGCGGCTTTCCGATTCTTGAAACGCGGCCACCGCCGAAATCAGGGATTGCACCGCTTTGTGCGCCGCCGCTACAGCGGCTTCGGGAGGCTTGGTTTTGGCGTCGCCGGCATATTGGCGCAAGTCCGATAGCCGGTCGAACGCGGCATCGCTGAGCGAGGAGATGCGGTGAATCCGGTCTAATTCGTCGATATGGCCTTCACACAATCGCTCAATGGCGCCGACGAGGCCGGGAGCCGCGTCGTTGGCTTTGCGAAACGGCGTCAGCGCGTCCTCTTTTCCGGTCAGCAGAAAATTGGTTGCGGCTGCGTCGGCGGTCAGGATTCCGAACGTCAGTTTCTGGAGCTGCACCCGCAAGGCCGCCGATCGTGCGGCCACCGCCGCCGTCTGCCGTTCACTTTCCCGAATCACATTGCCAGACAGCACGCAAACCATCCAAAAAGCGCCCAACTGGATACCCAGAGCCACCAGTGCGGTAAAGACAATTCCGCGTCTACCCGGCTCGCGGGAAGAGGAACGAGTGTTCACAAGCTTAGATCGGCAGTTGCAGAGAAAGACCTTAGAAACTGCCCTGACCCCGTGGGGCGATCCCCCTGGATCGCGGCCGACGCCTCGGGGGCCCTGCGTCGGGCAGCCAAGTTACCTGGCGTTCTCCAGCGCCAGCACCGCATAAGCGGTTGCCGCATCGCTCATAAATCGCCCGGCATCGGAAGATAACTCCCTTTGCTTATTCAGCGAAGAAGCCGCCCAGCGGCCGTCGCTCTGCTCCTGGTGTAATGGCCGCCCGCTTGGATGGGAACGAAATGACGTCACTCCATAGCCAGCGGATTTCGCCAGCGGACCGCGCTGAACCGGGCAAAATCGAAGTCCGCCGAGTAGACCTCGGCCTCGTGTTCCATGGCCAGCGCGGCAAGGTGAGCATCGGAGGTGAGATTTCCCGCGGTTCCCAACGTGGACAGCAAGCCGCTGAGCAACTCAAAGTGGCGCGGACCGGGCTCGATAATCGCGACGACAGGCTGCGCCAGCCAATGGCCAACAATGGCAAGAGCCTGATCCACAAAAAGCGGCCTCGTCATAACTGCGGAGCGAGTTGTCAGCCGCAGAAAACCCAACAGCACATTCCAAGCAAGCCCCACGCTTTCGGTTCCGGAAAGGGCATCTTCCAGTCACGACTTCGCGCGGCCATGCCAAGGCGAATCCGGGTTCACGGCGTAAACCAACAGATTCACGTCAGGGACGATCAACGGCCCTCGGCCAGCTTCATTTTTCGAATGGTCTCTTCATCTTCGAGTTCGTCGGCTAATGCGAGCCCTTTGGTCAGATCGACCCGCTCAGCGCCCATCGAATACGTTGGTTGCACAAATCGCCGCGCGCCCGAAAGCCCAGCGCGTAGCGCTTCGTTCAGCACCCGGTCGAACTCCAGCTTCCGTTCGAGAGCCTGTCGCCGAAGCAGCGCTTCAACGTCGGGATCAAGATTTACCACTGTCGCCACACATCCAGCTTACCAAGCAGCGGTGGCACAGGCTTTAGCCTGTGCACCTCCAGAGGGTGAGACCCCGCTGCCGGCTCCGGTTTGCCATCCGGCAAAAGACTATTGGGTTCCATGTATCCAACCGGTGCCCTGGGCGAATCCCACATCCGAACATCATAGATAGATGGGATAGATGGTCCAGTTGGTTTATCCCTGAGGAACTGATGCCGCAATTAAAAATCAAACCAGCGGCGAAATGCGATCGTGCACCATGCTTCCGGCGGCCTTGCAAGGCGATTCAGCGTGACCCCGTGGGGCGATCCCCCTGGATCGCGGCCGACGCCTCGGGGGCTCTTCTACATCGGAAACCGACGCTCCTTACTTCGCGTTCTCCAGCGCCAGCACCGCATAAGCGGTAGCCGCATCACTCATGAATCGCCCTGCGTCGGAGGATAACTCCCTTTGCTTATTCAGCGACGAAGCCGCCCACCGGCCGTCGCTCCGTTCCTGGTGCTGTCCCAGCCAGTCGATAGCCCGCTTCAAACTGCCCTGAGCCTGCGGCCATCGGCCCTGTTCCAGAGCGAAAGCGATCAAGCCCGTGGCATAGCCGTCACTTCCGGTGTCAAGCGGAGTATTATCCCGGCGCTTCCACGCGCCCACCAGTGTGGACAAGCTGAAGCCGCCGTCGGCCTGCTGCTTCGCCAGCGTTTGCTCGATTATCGTTTTCTGCTGCGCTTCCGTGAGAAGTCCCGGAATCTTGGCCGACGCCCACAGCAACACCACGCGATCCGCGGGCGTTTGCGCGTCCATGTTCTTCCGCAGGTACTCACGCAGCAGTTTGAGGCCGGGACGCAGGGCCGGCTCGGATGGGTAATCTCCCGGCGCGGTCCCTATGGCGATCGCCGCCAGGCAAGTCCCGTAGTATTGTGAGTCGCCCTCCCAGGGAGCGTTGTGAAACTGCAGCCAGGCCCAGGAGCCGGCCATTTCACCCGCTCTGAACTGCAGTGCCCACATATTGTCGAGAGCCAGGCGAGCGTCGGCGCCCAGCTTGCCCGAAGGCGCATCGTTCCACACCAGAATCAGTGCGTCCAAAATCGATTCGGTTCCGCGCGATTCGGAGGTTTTCGGCAGACCTCTGATCTGATCCGGATAGAAGGGCTCGACTTCTTTCCACAGGCGGACGCGTTTGGTGACGTTGTCCAGCAATTTTTGTTCATTGGGCGACGCCGATCGCTCCCCCAGCGCGGAACGCAACGCGGCGCGGCCCAACGCGTACGGCGCAACCGTGTGGCAGGAGATACAAAACGTTCCATGATC
>DATFZA010000058.1:0-4049 GCA_035314765.1 Bryobacteraceae bacterium | reverse complement strand
CTCCCGCAACTCCGCTTCCCTATGCTTGTGTTCGGTAATGTCGCGGGCAATTTTTGAAGCGCCAATAATCTCGCCGCGGTCGTCCTTCATGGGAGAGATCGTCACCGAGACGTCGATGATTCTGCCGTCCTTGCGGACACGCATCGTTTCGAAATGTTCCACACTCTCGCCGCGGCGGATGCGGGCCAGAATTTCAGATTTCTCATGGACACGGTCCGGCGGCATCAGCATCAGCATCGACTTGCCCACCACCTCCGCCGACGAATAGCCGAACACCTTCTCGGCGCCCCGATTCCATGCCGTTATCGTCCCATCCAGGGTCTTGCTGATAATCGCGTCGTCCGACCAGTCCACCACGGCGGCCAGGCGTTCGCGTATTTCCTCGGCCTGTTTGCGTTCCGTGACATCCCGCAAAATGATGCTGAACATCTTCTTACCCGCGGCTTCGATTCGGGACACGGAGGCCTCGACCTGGAAATCTTCGCCATCGGCGCGAACGGCCCAGAGCGCGCTCGTCCCCTCAGTCCGATACTGCGGAATGAAGCGGGTGACGGGCTGGCGAATCGCATCCGCCGGCGGACAGCGGAACATCTTTTCGGCGGCCGCATTGAACAGCAAGATGTGGTGCTTTTCATCCGTGGTGATAATCGCGTCCAGAGCCGAGGCGACGATGCCGGTCATGCTGTGCTCAGCGACGAAAGCCATCCACGCGATCAGGCCCGCGAGCAAAGCACTGGAAAAGACCCCCAACGCGCACAGTTGAACCCAAGTGAAGTGGGCCCCCAAGAGGAGGGACCTTGATATTGAAAAGCCGATCAGCCCCATGAACAGCAGCGCCACGGGAGCCGTTCTCCGGAACAATCTTGCTCCCAGATTCTGACTGATGAGAAGGCCGCCGATTATCCAGTCGGCGCGCGAGCACATCAGCCCGCTGGCCAGTGCAAAGTAGCTTACAACCGCCGGCAGAGCCACGGTGACAGGTGACACATTGGGTCCCAGAAATAAGCCCAGCAGCCCGAATGCAGTCCCGCCTATCGCGCCGATACAAAGGAACTGAGCCGGCCAAGCTCCCTTCCCGGTACGCCGGTCGATCCCCAGCAGGGCCAGCCCGAGGAGAAGCAGAATTCCCCCGGCGACCGGGGACATCAGGATGCGCGCGCCGGCAGTCTGCGGCGTTAAAGGCGTCACCAGCAGTAGCCGGTCTATTCGGAAATCCACCGCGAAAAGATGCTCGGCCACACTGAGCCCACCCACCAGTGCGGTGAGCGCCGCCGCAGTTCTGGCTACCAGCTTCCTGGCCAACCCATCCGCCTCTCTCTCTAACGGCTTCCTCTGAAGCCATAAGGAAACACCGGCCAGTACCACGCAGCCGGCGGCGTTCGGAGCCATCGACTGTGCGGCGCCCCAGGTGAGAAGAATTGCCATGTGGAGGGTCCACCCCATCAGCACCGACAACCCGATTCCCACCGAAGACACGGCGGCTGCGGAGGTGAAGAGACGCATCCGCTGGATCAGGCGAGGGTCGGAACCTCGGGTCATGCAGTATAGGCCTTTGGGGGCAAAGGCCGTCCGTCGGCACGCATATAGGTGTCATCGGCTCGTTCGGTCAGCTTTTTAGCCGAAGCCCAGGGATAACGCTAGGCAAGGGACGTAGATCGTCGAAATGATCGGGACTTTTGCGTTCTACTTCTGCGCCGTTATCGGCGCCCAGTCCTCTGGTACCTGTCCTTCGGGTAACAGTTCGCCCTTTTCCAGATGACGCACCTTGGAGGCGAAGTGCGCGGCGTGTGGGTCGTGCGTCACCATGATGACGGTCTTGTTGTAATCCTTGTTTAGCTTCGAGAGCATGGTCAGCACGTCCTGGGCGGACGCGGCGTCCAGGTTGCCTGTCGGTTCGTCGGCCAGAATCAGCGCCGGGTCGGTGACCAGAGCGCGGGCGATGGCGACGCGCTGTTCCTGTCCACCCGACAATTGCTTGGGCAGATGATGCATCCGATCGCCAAGTCCCACCAGATTGAGCGCAGTGGCGGCGTGTTCCTGCCGCTCCTTCTTTTTCAGGTTGGTCAGCTTTAGCGGCAATTCCACGTTCTCGAGAGCGCTCAGGACGGGAATCAGGTTGAAGGATTGAAAAATGAAGCCGATGTTCTCGTTGCGCCAATGGGCGATCTCGCGGTCGGAAAGCGTCCGCAGGTTCCCGCCCAGCACCAGAATCTCGCCGTCCGTAGGACGATCCATGGCTGCTATCAGGTGCAGCAGCGTTGATTTTCCGGAACCCGAAGGCCCCATCAGCGCCAGGAATTCGCCCTTGTTGACCGTGATCGTGCAGTCGTTCAGGGCCAACACGTGAAACTCGTCCCGGACGAACTCCTTCTTCAAATGGCGAGTTTCGATCACCGCTTCTGGCATTCACTCATCCTTTCTTACCGCGCACTCTCTGGCCATCCTTGAGGTCGGCCGGCGCATTAACCACCAAGTCTTCTCCACCGATCAGGCCTTCTTCCACTAGCACTCCGCTAACAGTGGTGCTGCCAACCCTCACGCTTTTCTTTACGGCCTTTCCGTTCACCACCACGAACACAGCGCCATCGCGAACCGCAGCCGGCGGAACGGTCACTACCGATTTCACCTGCGTCACGTGCGTCTTGCCGCTGGGCTGATCGGGCGAATAAAAAGCTACGGTCGCGTTCATGTCCGGACGCAGGCGGGCATCGGGACTCTCCACCCGCACTTTCACTTGAACCGTCGCCTTCTGCCGATTGGCTTCCGGCGAAACCTCTTCAATGAAACCGCGCCATTTCTTGTCATTGCCGTAGGCGTCAGTGGTGATTATCCCGGGCTGCTTCGGTCCCAGCCTGGCGAAATCGCTTTGATTGATGTCGAGTTCTACTTGCAGGTCGTTCAAATTCGCCATCGATACGACGTAGCCCTTGGCGCCCTTGTCCCCGACAAACCCAGTGGTCACGAACTCGCCTCTTTCCACGTTGCGCTCGAGAATCGTGCCGTCAATCGGAGCTTTGATCACGGTGTTGTCTTCTTGCGATTGCGCGTAGGCGAGCGTTCCTTCCAGTTGCTTCACCTGCGCGCGCAAAGCGTCGGTCTGCTCTTTGCGCGGACCCAGCCGGACCAGCTCGTATGCGCGGTCGAGCGAAAGAACCTTGGCTGCGGCGCCATCATACTTGGCCTTCGCGTCGTCGAGCGCCTGCTTCGCCAGCACGCCCTGATCGGCCAGGTCCTTAGTTCTGACCAGCGTGACCCGTGCGTCCTCCTGGTCGGCCCGCGCTTGTTCCAGGTCGGCCTTGGCTTTGGCGATCTCTTCGGGACGGGAGCCGTTGACGTTCTCGGCCAGCTTCGCTTTCAGATTCTCCAACTGCCCCTTGGCTTCGAGCAGATGCGCTTGATATTCGTCGTCCTCCAGGCGGACCAGTTCTTGCCCCTGGCGGACATGGTCGCCTTTCTCCACCCCGATCCAAGAGACCTTGCCCACCACTTTCGACGCCAGTTCAATGCGATGCGCGGCGATGATATAGCCAGTGGCATTGAGAATCACATTGCCCTCGCCGCCGGTTTCGGTCGCCGGCGCCTGCACGCGGTACAGCTCCACTTCAGTAGCTTCGTTCAGCTTTCCGTATATGAAGCGCGATGCGCCCAGCAGAACAAACAAGGTGATTCCCGCCAGAATCCAACGGGTAGCCCAGGGCGAGACGTCCTGGCGCTTCTTACTGCGATCGATCTGTAAACGCTTTAGCTCGGCGTCCATATTGAATCACTAGATCTCGATTGAATCACCAAGGACTCGCCATGAAACAACGCTGCCACTACTTCGCGACCGCTCCCTGACGGTCGCGGCTCGGTCACGCCTTCTGAGCCGCGGCCATGAGGGAGCGGGCCGGTTACGCCTTCTGAGCCGCGACCGTGAGGGAGCGGGCCGGTCACGCCTTCTGAGCCGCGACCGTGAGGGAGCGGGCCGGTCACGCCTTCTGAGCCACGACCGTGAGGGAGCGTTTGAATTGGTTGTTTCACGACAGACCCTAAATATCGCGCAAGGCCGA
>DATFZA010000057.1:0-3891 GCA_035314765.1 Bryobacteraceae bacterium | reverse complement strand
GGGCATGAATTTCAACGGCACGCCAAACGCGACATTTGAACCGGGATTTGGCGACCCGGATTTTCGCGACCCGGATCTCGGCGCCGCGGAAACGATATTGACGGAGCTGGCTTCCGTCTTCTTCCAGAACGCTTCCCCGGGGCAAAGATCCGGACGGACTGAGAAGGAGCCCGGACCCAGTCTCGAGGAGCGTTACCGCGTCCTGCTGGATCAGATACCCGCGGTGGTGTTCATGGCGTACCTGGATGAAGGCATCGGCGAGGCCTATGTGAGCCCCCAAATCGAGGCGACGCTCGGCTTCAAGCAGGAAGAATGGTTAGAAGATCCGGTCCGTTGGTATCGGCAAATCCATCCCGAGGATAAGGATCGCTGGAGCAACGAAGCGGCCGCGATGTTCCTTTCCGGAAAGCCTCTGCGATCGTCTTATCGGGTTCTGGCTCGCGATGGACATGTGGTCTGGTTCCATTGCGAAGCCCGCCTGGTGCGGCGGGACGATGGTCAACCCTGGTTCATTCACGGCGTTGGGTTCGACATCACGGAACTGAAGCAGGTGCAGGAGGCGTTGCAAGAAGAGCGCAACGTGGTCTCGGCGATCTTCGATACCGTGAGCGCGCTAATCGTGGTGCTGGACCGGGAGGGACGGATTGTGCGCTTCAATCGGGCGTGCGAGCGGATGACGGGTTATTCCACCGGGCACTCCTACGGCAAGTGTATCTGGGATTTGTTCTTGGCTCCGGAGGAAGCCGGACGGTTTAGAAAGCAGTTGCTGCAGATCTTGGACAACCCGGCGCGCACCGAATATGAGAGCTGTTGGGTTACGTCCGACGGCCAACGGCGAACGATCGCCTGGTCGGCGGCGGTGCTTCCCGCGAGCAAGCAAACACCCACCTATATCATTGCATCGGGAATTGATGTTACGGAGCAGCGGCGGGCGCAGGCAAAGTTCCGGGGACTGCTGGAGGCGGCGCCAGACGCGGTCGTGGTGGTCAACCAGAAGGGCAAGATTGTTCTGGTGAACGCGCAAGTCGAGAAGCTGTTTGGCTACCGCCGGCAAGAACTTCTGGGCGAGGAGATTGAGAAGCTGGTGCCGCAGCGCTTGCGCGGCAAACATCCCAGTCACCGGAGGGATTTTATCTTCGGGCCCGGCGTGCGGCCGATGGGCGCCGGTCTGGAGCTATACGCCTTGCATAAGGACGGCCGGGAGTTCCCCGTGGAGATCAGTCTAAGCCCCTTGGAGACGGAAGAAGGAATGCTGGTTTCTTCCGCGATTCGCGACATCAGCGATCGCAAACGTCTGGAGAAAACCATCCTCGAAATCAGCGAGCAGGAACGCCGTAGAATCGGCCAGGATCTGCATGACGATCTCGGACAGCACCTGACGGGAATCGCTTTCATGGGTAAGGTGCTGGAGCAGCGCCTGGCGGAAGCTGCGCTTCCGGAAGCGGCGGAAGCGGCCAAGATCGTGACGTTGGTGAACGAATCGATCAAAATGACGCGGGACTTGGCGCGGGGCCTTTTGCCCGTGGTTTCGGAATCGCACGGTTTGATTCCCGCGCTGGAGCACTGGGCGCGCGAGGTGAGCGATTTGTTTCACGTCGACTGCCGCTTTGAGTGCGGCAATTTTGAGTGCCGCAATCAGGAGCTAGTTCCCAGTCACGTTCTGTCGGATCATCTGTACCGCCTGGCGCAGGAGGCGGTGACCAATGCCGTCAAGCATGGCCGCGCCCGAAATATAACCATTAGACTGGCGGTGGTGAACAACGGGGGAGTTTTGACGATCCAGGATGATGGCGCCGGATTCGACGCATCTGAGATACAGTCGGGGTTGGGGCTGCGGATTATGAATTATCGCGCCAAAATGATCGGCGGATCGCTGAGTGTACAATCCTCGGTGACTGGCGGAACTGTGGTCCGCTGTATGTTTGCGATAACCGCTGGCGCCTCGGAAAGCGACAAGAGAGCAGCGGTGAGCGTCTCAGAAGATCGTGCGTGATAGAACGCGCAGCACCGTCTTCATCGTGGACGATCATCCGATCGTCCGCCAAGGGCTGGCACTGCTGATCAACCGCGAACCGGATCTCGCGGTTTGTGGCGATGCCGAAGAAGCCAATTCCGCTCTGCGCCTTATCGCGGCGACAAAGCCCGACCTGGTGATTGTGGATCTGTCGTTGACCGGACCGGACGGCCTCGAGCTGCTCAAGAGCCTGCGCGCCCGCAAGCCCGATTTGCCCGTCCTGATTTTGTCGATGCTGGACGAATCGCTGTACGCCGAGCGAGCCCTGCGCGCCGGAGCGAATGGCTACATCATGAAGCAGGAGGCGACGGAGAAAGTTCTGGTAGCCATCCGCCGCATCCTCGACGGAGAAGTCTACGTGAGTGACAGGATGGCGAACAAGATGCTCCACCGTTTTGTGGGCGACGCTCCTCCTGGAGATCGCTCGCCTGTGGCCGGTCTCACCGATCGCGAACTCGAGATCTTCCGGCTGATTGGCGATGGGCACGGCACGCGACAAATAGCCGAGGAACTTCACATCAGCGTAAAGACGGTGGAAACCTACCAAGCCCACCTCAAAGAGAAATTGATGGTGAAGAACTCGCGCGAGCTGCTGCAGCGAGCTATTGAATGGACCGTCGGCGAGAAGTAGTTTTCACTCTTTGAAGCCCCAAGAGTACTACTAACGCCATCGGGGAATCCCCGACTCGCGCCATAGTAGTTTCTCCGAGTCATAAAACAGGGACACCCTGCTTGAGAAGTTCAGGCTCGCGATTCAAGATGAAACGGGTACGAAGCGAAAAGTACCCGCACGGAATCTGTCGATCGTGCCGCTTAAGCGCAAGCGTGTAGGACCAAGCACGTTACTCACGTAAAGGAGCCATGTATGCCCGCTGATACCATTCCGTACGGCCGGAAGACGCAAACCCCCTCACCCGTCGCCGAGGTTCACATTTTATGGATGACCGCCGGTTTGGGTTGTGATGGAGACTCCGTTTCCATAACTGCCGCGACTCAGCCGGGCATCGAAGATGTCATACTCGGCGCCATTCCGGGCCTTCCTAAGGTCCATGTTCACAATCCGGTCCTCGCGTACGAAAACGGCGACGATTTCCTCAAGTATTGGTATCTGGCCGAGCAAGGCAAGCTGGAGCCCTTCGTTCTCGTCGTGGAAGGTTCCATTCCCAACGAAAAGATCAAGAAAGAGGGCTACTGGGCGGCCTTGGGAACGGATCCGAACACCGGTCAACCGATTCCGACCACAGACTGGCTCGACCGCCTGGCGCCCAAAGCTCTGGCCATAGTCACCGCCGGCACTTGCTCGGCCTATGGCGGCATTCATGCCATGGAAGGCAATCCCACCGGTTGCATGGGCGTTGCGGACTATCTCGGTTGGGACTGGAAATCGAAGGCTGGCCTGCCTATCGTCAACGTTCCTGGCTGCCCCGTGCAGCCAGACAACTTCATGGAAACCTTGCTCTACCTGTTGTATCAGGTGGCCGGCCTCGCTCCCATGATTCCGCTGGATGACGAGTTGCGGCCCCTTTGGCTTTTCGGCAAGACCGTTCACGAGGGCTGCGATCGCGCTGGTTATTACGAACAAGGGGATTTCGCGGAAAGTTACAACTCACCTAAGTGCATCGTTAAGCTCGGCTGTTGGGGACCTGTGGTCAACTGCAACGTGCCGAAGCGCGGCTGGATGAATGGCATGGGCGGCTGCCCCAATGTTGGCGGCATCTGCATCGGCTGCACCATGCCGGGCTTTCCCGATAAATTCATGCCCTTTATGGATGAACCGCCGGGCGCCAAGGTCTCCGCGGGCGCGATTAATGTTTACGGACGCGCGATCCGGGCATTACGGTCGTTCACCAACGACACGGTGAACAAGGAACCGAAGT
>DATFZA010000056.1:0-4345 GCA_035314765.1 Bryobacteraceae bacterium | reverse complement strand
TCGATTCTAGCCCAAACGGATTTGGCCCTTTGGCGTCGAAGGCGGTGCTCGGGGTCTCCCGCAGTTACCTCGGTTGTGGGGGCGTTACAGTCGCGGACGCGGCTGGCTCAACCGCTCGCAACAGTTTCCCGCAACCTAAACGCGACGCGTACCGGGCGGAATCACTGCGATTACCCATTCCGCGATTTGAACTCCGTTCGTCAACGCCGCTTCTCTTATCTCAGCCGCTTAAGCCCACCAGCGCCGCTGGCCTAATGTTTCGCCCATGACCATCCGGTGATTCGCCAACCCGCCTGGCTCCTTTGCAAGGTAAGCGTGATGATGGAGCCGGCTTCGCTGACTGGCTTCCCTTTCTGTCTAAAGGTGTAGTTCGCAGGAATGACCACATAGGCGCGATCGGCGTTGATATCCACGTGCGTCGGGTTGCTTAGCGTAACAACTCCATCCGTGATGCCATTCTTCTTGGCATCGATGTCGAAATCGCTGACCCACTTGGCGCAGGCCCCCGCACCGTGCCATTCGTGGGGCGGAAATTCATCGAGGATGGAGGTTTGATCGGCACAAACCGCAAAGAGCGTCTTTGTGTCGCCCTTGTTAAAAGCCTCCACAAACTGATGAACGGACCCAACCACTGCGGTCTGTGCAGATCCGGAAGTCTGAGCGTGTGAGAAAGCGACGCAGAAGAGCGCCACGAGGATTCTGTGCATGCGCTTGAGTATAGACTACAGCTATCTGAGTCGTCGGCACTTGGCCGAAAAACGCTCGTCCCGCTGCAAGAACGCCTCAGCCTGGCCGGGCACAAGGAACCTCCGCCGTGCTCACCAACGCAGTATTATTTCAGCGCATTCCAGCGTCCCACTTGCTCCCACAGCGTATTCAAACTATTCGTCATGCGGTCCGCTTCCTCTCTCACCAACGGCCCGGCGCCGGCCGCCATCTGCCGATAATCCTCTCGCAAATCCGGAAATTGCACCGCCCCCGCATCCGTCCCTCGCAACACTCGGCACAGCAGCTTCAAACTAACCTCGATATCGTCCGCAAACTTGCGAAGTTCCTCGCTGGCCGGCCCACTTCCAGGCGCTCCCGCCTCCAGCGTCATGGCCGCTGCTACAAACCGATGGGAGCTTGCCAAAATCGCGGCCAGCAGGTACGATTCCTCCTCTCGAGTGCCCGGCTCAGCTCTGAAACGGTCCGCGGAGGCTTCAAGATTCGACCGCGCCAGCCGCGCCGCCAGCCGTGTGTCATTCAAGCCGGCGGCATCTTGCGCGCCGGGCTGCAAATACAACCTCGCCACTTCATGAAAATAGGCTCTATAGCGATCCAGCAACTGCGCCAGCGCATCCGGCGCTTGCTCCCGCTCCCAGGTTGGCCAGACCAGGTAAGCGGCTAACGCGATCAGTCCGCCCAGCAGCGTCATCTCGCCGCGGACGACAACTACGTCCTTCGGCGCCACTCCGGCCATTGCCAGCAGGACCACCACCAGAGCGCTGGCCGCGGTGGTGAATGCGCCAAAATTCCCGCCCCCAAGCCAGCGGAGTAAGAACCCGAACACACCAACCAGAACCACTTCCATTCCGAATCCCGCCGGAATCACGCGAAACACCGCGGTGGCCAACAATAGGCCGAGCACCGTCCCGCCGATCCGCAAGAGCCCGCGGCTAAAGGTCAGCGAGAAGTCCGGCTTCAGCACCAAAACTATGGTCATGGCCAGCCAATACGATCTTTGACTCTGTACACGCGTTACCAGCAATTCGGCAATGACCAGGCAGGCGGCCATCCGGATTGCATGCCGGCACGCCGGTGACCTCAAACTGAGGTTGGCTCGCAGACGGGCCAAGTTTCCGCCGAACCTTTTCTGCCAGGGCTGCGCCGCCACTCTACTCTCGATGAACTTGGCCCCCTGGAGTGTCGCTTCCGTCGCGGTGCGTAAGGCGCTCCGGAGCTGACCCACCAGAGCTTCGGCCGTGAAACGGATGTTCGCCTGCGCATGGTAACTCTCAGCTAGCGACTCCAACTCCTCCAATTCCCTCCGGGCCGCATCCGGAGCTTCCCGCGACATGAGCGACTGGGCGATCGCCCGCAACACGCTGGCCGTCTTTTCCAGAAGAGTGCACTCCGGCAAGCACCTTAACGCGAGAATGCTCAACCGAATCCGCTCAGCTTGATTCAGCAGCGACCAATACCGTTCGCCTTCCACGCCGTGATCGTCCCCGAGTCCCGCCAGCGTTTGCTGTGCCAACGTGATCTCGGCGCTGGCCGGAGGCGCCGCTTCCACGTCCAGTGGACCGGTTGCCATACGCGCAAGCTGTGAATATAAGTCCGACAGCACGCGCCTTTCCGGCTCATACCGCCGAAAGGGCCACAGGGCCAGCGAAAGTCCGGCCTGCAGAAGTCCGCCGCTCAGAGCGAGCAACCCCGCCAGCGCGGCTTGCCGCGGCGTCAACGGCTGCCCCACGTAAATGATCAGCAGTACGAGACTGACAATCCCCAGGCTCTCCGCCGCCGCCCCGAGCACCACCACCAGTCCCGTGGCAAATGCCCACGCCGCCAAGACCAACATCGCGAGCGCACGGTAATGTCCCGCCAGGCCTCCGATCACTACCGCGGAGGCGCACAGCAAGCACGAGGCGAGCATCCGCTTGACGCGCCGCGCGTACGGGTCGTGCCCGTCGGAGTACGCCACTTGCAGCGCGCCGCTCGACATCGCCAGCCCAGGCCGCGGCATCCCCAGCACCACACCAACGGCTAGAGGAAGCGTGATTCCCACTGCATTCCGCAGTGCGATCCACGGCTCCAACTTGCCCCGGTCGAAATGGGTGACTTTACGCCAGTAGGCTTGCCAGGCGGTCGGGTGCGGAGATGGCATGAAAGTCCGGAACCGGCCGCGTGAGGCCGCCGGCGGCCCTTAAGCGAGCCCGGTCTTGTACAGAACCACCAGCTTGCCCCAAGCGCGCTCGGCATCGGGCTTGCTGTAAATCGGCGCGCCCCCAGCCCCTAAGGGCATATCCGGCACGCACCAGCCGTGCTGCGCTTGGGCGTACACTTCAATCTCAGCCGGAACGTTTGCCGCTGCAAATGCTTCCTTCAGTTTGTCCTTGGCGTCCGGCTGACGGGCGTCGTCATTTGAGGCTATGCCGAAATACATGTGCGCCTTGATCTTTGGCGCCAGCAGATGCGGGCTATCGGGTTTGTCGGTCACTAGCCCGCCGCCATGGAACGACGCGCCCGCGCCAATGCGGTCGGGCAGTACCGCCGCAGTCCTCACCACCAGCGGCCCGCCCATGCAATAACCCTGCGTGCCGATTTTCTTAGATTTGTTCACTTGCTTTTGAGCATCGAGGAAACCAACGTAAGCGACCGCGTCCTTCTCCGGGTTACCAGGCGCGTTCACCGACGCCATCAGCGGCGTGAGCTTCGCTCTATCGGTTGGATTCGAGAAGCTGAAGGTGGAAGCATCGGTAAAGGGGGCTTTGGACACGCGATAAAACGGATTGGGCACCAGCACCGAATATCCTTCCGCCGCAATTCGCTTGCCGATCTCCCGCATCGAAGGCCGCAGGCCGAACGCGTCGGGCCAGATCAGCACACCGGGATGCGAACCGCCCTTCGGGTGAATAAATACGGCGTCGCAGGTTCCGTCCGGGGTCTTGATCTCGACATCTGTTTCCACTACCTCATGGCCCGCGGCCGTGGCCTGCCCGGCTGTTGCGGCCAGGCCCGCGGCGGCCACGGAAAGTCCGACAAAGTCGCGCCGCGCGATATTGCCCGCTTGCGTTTCCGCTTGGTTCTTCTGGTCTTCTGTCATGGCTGCTCCTTCTAGAATGCTACCTATTGAGGTATCCCCATTGTAGTTGACTGCGTCGCTTCCCGAACCTTCTCGCCTGCCGGCCAGGCTCGCCCCGCATTGCGAACCAAATGTGCCACCATAATAAGTTTCCATGCGAATCCATGCTTTGCTTCTCGTTCTCGCCGCCTCCGCGGCGGCGCAGGTCACGCAGTCCGCTCCGCAGCCTCGGGAGTCGCAACCGCCGAACGCGCCTCAAAAGGAGAACGAACCCGACAAGGAGGGCGACCCTCTTTTTCGCGGCATGCGCTATCGTCTCATCGGCCCGTTCCGCGGCGGTCGCTCGCTCACCGTTGCCGGCGTGCCGGGCGATCCGCGCACATACTATTTCGGCGCGGAGGGGGGCGGCCTCTGGAAAACTACGGACGGCGCCATCACCTGGTCCCCGATGTTCGACAAAGCAGGCACCGCGGCCATCGGCAGCCTGGCCGTGGCGGCGTCCGATCACAACGTGATCTATGCGGGCACTGGTGAAGCCTGCCTGCGCGGCAACGTCACGCA
>DATFZA010000055.1:0-3052 GCA_035314765.1 Bryobacteraceae bacterium | reverse complement strand
GCTTCGGGCTTCGAATCGGGCATCGTCGTGACAGCGGCGGGCGTGAACAATGCGGGTTCGCTGAGTGACGTGGTGAACTCCATCAACGCTGCGATTGCCACTACATCCAACACGGTCGGTGCGGCCAACCAGGCCTTCGCTGCGGATGGAATCCAAGCTACCCTCAACGGCGCCGGAACTGGGATCACCTTTACATCCGCCAACGGAGCGTTCGCGGTTGCCGACGGCACCAATGGTCTGGCGGCGGCAGCGAACATTCTTGGAACGGCCACCAAGACGCCCATCTTCGGAAACGGCACCCAGCAGCTCACCTTGGACTATGGCACGGCGCTCGGCGCTGGCACCCAAGACTTGACCTTCACGGCAGTGGATGCGAGCGGAGCCCTTCATCAAACGGACGTGACCCTTGCTCCCGGCACCAAAGCCGCGCAAATTACTGCCATCAATGCCGCGCTCCAGGCGGCGGGTGGCCCATTAAGCAAATTGGTTGCCGTTGACGCCGATGGGTCTGCCACCGGTAACATGAACATCACTGGGAGCGGCATCTTCAACGTCGCGGTCGGGGCAACCACCGTGCCTCTCAACGGATTCACCACGAGTCTGAACACTCAGAGTGTGATCGCAAATTCCGCGCTAATCGGCACGGCGAGCGCGCTCGACGTCTCCACTGCCGGCGATGCCGGCCTGGCCGTGACCGCGATCGGGAACGCCGTCGCGAACCTCGGCACCGCCCAAGCCGTGGTCGGTAAAGGTGAAAACACTCTGACCTTTGCCACCAATTTGGCTCAATCGCAATTGACCAACGAAGCTACGTCGGAATCGGGCCTTCGGGATGCCAACATGGCTACCCAAGCAGCCAATCTGACGAAAGCTCAAATCCTGCTGCAAGCCGGTGTCGCGGCTCTGGCGCAAGCCAATGCCGCACCGCAAAACATCTTGACGCTGCTCAAGGGTTAACTATTCGCGGAACTGATTGGTCCTCTTCGGTTCCAAGGGCGAAGGCGCGCTTCAGCGTGCGTCTTCGCTCTCTTTTTTCAAAAATCCACCCGCTTGTTGATGAATTCCCCATCCCGGATCTGAACGTCGAAATCGATAAACGCTCCGCTCCTGGCCACTTTGACGTGATACGAGCCCGGCGCCAGAGTGAACACCGCCGGAGTACGCTGTGTTTGCACGGCGCCGTCCAGCTCAATCGTCGCGCCCTTCGGTTCGGATGTAATGCTCAACGTTCCAGAAGCCTTGGTGAGCTGCAGAAAAATATCGCTATCTTGGGGAACATTGAAAACCCGCGGAAATGGGCGATATCCGGCGAGTTGCACGCTCAGCGCGTGTCGGCCCGAGGCGAGCGGCAGCATACATGGTGTCTTGCACGCTGTGGACGAATTGCCGTCAATAGTAACCAGCGCTCCCGGTGGTTCCGTGAGAAACTGCACGCTCTGTTCATAACCCGGCTTGGGCGCGCTCGGCTGCGCCGGGGTTCTGACTGGTTCCCGGTCCTCACGCTCGGGAGCCGTTGCCACGGGTGGCTGGCTGGGTGCGCTGGCCTGGGGTGGCGTTTCAGACGCTGGAGCCTGATTGGCTGCGTCCGTGGACGAAGATTGGCCTATCGGACTTGGCTTGGATGGGGAATTGCCGGGAGGAGGCGTTTGGTCCACGGCGGATGGCGGCGCAGCATCCGAGTTGCGATTGAACAAATACTTCTGGGCGCCGAACAGCACCAGTCCGATCAGACCAATGCCGACCAGCATCCAGACCAGGCTCTTCAACAGCGGGTTGCGAGCATCGGATTCCTCATCGCGCGTTTCGGCATGCTGGACGCCGCGCGCTTCCGCCAGGGGGTTCGCCATTTGCGCCGTGTGCCCGATCTCGGGCGAAGCGACCGGTTTTCCGGCCACGGGCTTCGGTAAAGGCGGGACGGCCACACCCGCGAACGTGGGCATGCTGTGCGCGCTGCTTCTCGGGAGCGGATGCCATCCGGGACTCGACTGCAACGCAGCGGCCAGCGCCTCCACAAATTCCGTGCAGGTGCGATAGCGATCGTTAGCGCTTTTGGCCAGCGCCTTCCGTAGAACCACCTCCACCTGCGGCCCGATGGTTGGGTTCAGGCGCTGCGGAGCGACCGGGTCTTCGCGCACGATGCGGAACAACAGGGCGGGCAATTGATCGGCCAGAAACGGCTTCTCGCCGGTAAGAATCTCATAGGCGATCACGGCGAGGGAAAACTGATCGGCGCGGCCATCCACCGCGTGGCCTTGCACCTGCTCGGGCGACATGTAGTTCGGCGTGCCCATCATCACGCCGCTCTGCGTCATCTGCTGGGAGATGATCTTGGCCACGCCGAAGTCGGTGATCTTGGCATGGATGCGCTCGTGGATCAGAATATTGGCGGGCTTAATATCGCGGTGGACGATGCCCTTCTGGTGCGCATAGTCGAGCGCGGTCGCGGTTTGCCGGAGAATAGCTAGAGCGGCGTCGCCTGAGAGCGGCGGGTCCTGGCTATTGAGAACCTTTTCGAGCGGCGGCCCATCCACGCACTCCATGAAGATATAGGCAAGGCCGTTCTCTTCGGCGATGTCGTAGATGGTAACGATGTTGGGATGCGAAAGCATCCCAGCCGATTGCGCTTCGCGGAACAGCCGTTCGCGCAGCCGCTCGCGCTCGGACTCATCCGTGAAATCCGATAGCCGGATGGTCTTGATGGCGATGGTCCGGCCAATGGCGGGATCCTGGGCGCGGTAAACCACGCCTGTCGCACCACGGCCTAGCTCGTCCAGGACCCGGTATCGGCCAATTTGATCCACCCTGATATCGCTAGTTTACCAGCTTGACCAATTTCAACCGGAGCGAGGGAGCTTTCAGGCGCCGCTATGCGCATACCGGGCTTCGGGCAAACCGATTTGACTGCGCAGTTCCTGGAACCGCGGATGATTTCGCAGATTGTCGAATTCGGTGCTCAATAGCCGCAGGTGCAGCGAAGTATCGCGAGTTTCCACGGCGCGATCCAAATAGCGCAGGGCCTCGTCGTGCTCGCGCAGTCCTGAGTAGATGACCG
>DATFZA010000054.1:0-14172 GCA_035314765.1 Bryobacteraceae bacterium | reverse complement strand
AGCGCGGCTAGCCTGCTAGAGCCGCTGGCTGGGCCATTGGCCTTTTTGCTGAACCAGATACCGTATAACGATTCGACCACCCTTTCGCTGGGTTACAAGAAGGACACCTTCGATCATCCGCTCAAGGGTTTTGGATTCTTGGTGCCCAAGAAAGAGCGCGGCTATATGGCGGCCTGTACTTGGGTGAACAATAAATTCAGCGGGCGGGCGGGGGAAGACACGGTGCTGTTGCGCTGCTTTTTAGGGCAGGAAGGCATGAAGCAAAGCGATGAAGCGCTGGTTTCGATTGCGCGTCAGGAGTTGGGCCGAATTATGGGGTTGAAGGCCGAGCCGCATTTTTATTCGGTGTCGCGCTGGCCGCGATCGATGGCGCAGTTCACCGTGGGTCATGAAAAGCGGCTAGCGGAGATTGAGGAAATGACGGCGCGGATTGCGGGGTTGTCGCTGATCGGCAACGGGTATCGCGGGATTGGCATTCCGGATTGCATTAAGGGCGGGAAAGAAGCGGCGGCGCGGATTTTGGGGACTCTGGTGGCGGCGGCGGTGGCGAGGCGGTAATATAAGGGGGTGAGCCGAGTTGACGAAATCACTGCGCAATTAGGTTCGTTCTCACCCGCCGAGCTTCGCGAATTGCAAGCTTGGTTGGACGCCCACGAGGAGCAGATTTGGGATCGACAATTCGAGGCTGATGTCGCAGCCGGCAAGTGGGATGCACTGGCCGAGAAAGCTCTGCGCGACCACCACGAAGGCAAATCCACGCATCGTTGGAACACTAAGCGAAACACTACGCCGCGCCTTCATTCTGGGAAGCGTTTGACGCGTTAGACTCGTACGTTCAGAAGGCCGCAAGAAGCGCATTCAAGCTCATGCAGACCGATCCGCGGCATCCCAGCCTGCGACTCAAGAAAGTGGGAAGTTTACTGGTCGGCGCGGGTTAGTCGCGGTCACCGGGCCGTGGCTGTCGACGCGGAAAACGGGTTGCTGTGGATTTGGATCGGTCAGCATGACCCGTACGAACGCAAGTTCGGGTGAAGTTGAGGTGTAAGGCGCGATTACTACTCTCGAAGGCAAATCCGCTCCGCTTCAGTACGCTTGAATTGCCTCGCAAGTTGGAATCCGTCGATGACGCGAAGTCGATGGCGGGTTCTCGCCGCCGAACCGCCTTTACGATATCCAAGTTTGAGGTCGGCGTCCGCCTGGAAGCGGAGGCTCAAAGACGGGACTCACCGATTTTTGCCTTCGCGCGCTGAATCTTCTCCCATAGCGCTGGATTGGCCTGTTCCATGGGAATGCCGCTGGCCTCGAACTCGCGCTTCTTTTCTGCGAGGTGCTTGTCTATCTCGGTGTTGTTATCGAGGTAGAAGGCAATAGCGCCGAATACCCTGGACAACTTGTCTAGAAGCGGAAACTGCTCGAGAATCCGCTCCGGAGAGTCGCCTCGGTTGAACGCGTAAACAACGGAGTCAAGCGAAATTCGGGTTCCGGCGATGTAGTAGCCTCCGTCACGCTGCTCGATGTATTCGCTGGACATGTTTGGCTCTGTTTTCATTATAGGGACTTAGCCTTGGCCGGTCGAGTTGCGTCCCCGCCGCTCACTTGGCTCGATACTCGTGATGGTATTTGTTGCGTGAGTTAAAAACAGTGAACGAGCCGTCCTGCTCGGCAGAGACCTTGATGAAGTCGCCTTGGTCCAATTCGTTCACGTTCGCGATGGAGCTGTCGGCGACGTTGTGGTCCTGGCCGCCGGCGATGGCAAAGTGCAGTTGCCAGAGGTCTTCCAGGCCGGGGGAATCCTTCACAATCTGCCAGGCTGCCGAGCTACCGCCTTTTGCGCGCCGTTGTATTAAGGGCGGGAAGAAGCGGCGGGGAGGATTCTGGGCACGCCGGTGGTGGCGGCGGCGGGACGGCGCTAGGAACTTCGAGCAGCCACAAGCGCCTGCTGGACAGTGGGACGTGGTGGTGCAATATCGCTCACCGATCACTTTACCCGCTTGAGATGCGCCACCGTGTACACCTCAAGATCCTTGCCGGCCGGCGCCAGCCAGAATGTCTCCACGATCTCATCCGCGGAAAGAATTTGATAGCGTTTTTTCGCTCGATATCCCGGGGGGAGGTTCTCGATCTTGGTGGTGACGAATTCGAGCGACTTTCCATCCGCGCTCACTGAGTCCAAAGTGTACTCGTTGACCATACCCTCACTGTGGAACTGTCTCCACACGATCTTCTGCGCTCCGGTGTCGTAGCTGAAGAAGCCAAAATCCTCGTGGATCACCTGTTTTGCAGCCGGATCTTCGGGCTGGTACATGGATGTGTCACGTTGAGACAGAAACCGCCCGTTTAGCACGAACTGAAACTCACGGAAGGTAGATCCTTTTCCTGGTTTACCCGAGGTTGGCCCCTTCCATTTTCCTTCGAAGGGGCGCAGTGCTGCCCATGGGTCCGATTGGGCCATGGCGCTGAAGGCGATCAGCATGGCGATCGACGGTACGAGGCGCTTCATTTCATTTTTCCTCCTTTTGGGTACTACTGGGCGTACCCACTCTTTGCGTCAAAAAGCCGATGATGCCGCCGACGACGAAACCGGGCAGCATAATCTCCAGGTAGGGATGCTGGCCATTCACCGTGTCCGTAGCGGCCACGGCGAAAGCGAATAACAGCCCGAAGGCCGCGCCCACGACGATTCCCCATTTCATCGATTGCACTCTGTGTGCAAACCAGCCACTGAGCAGACCCACGACCATGCCTTTGATGGATGACCCCACCATAATGCCGAATATCATAGTGTGTGTTTCCGGGTAGAACCATGCGCTGGCGCCGTCAATAGCGCCAAGAACCAGTCCAAACGCGAGTCCGGCCAGGATCTTATTCATGGTTGGTTCCTTTCACTCTGTAGTTCCAGGTTGGCGGCGATTCCTTTAAAAATTTCGCAAAAGAAATAGCAGGAACTTGACGCCCGCGTAGGCGGTCAACAGCCAGAGCAGAACGGCATTGCGCACCGCGAAACGGCGTAATCGATGCCACAAGGGTTCGGACCAAGCGCGCACAGCCAACCCTTCCTGGAAGCGGTCGATATCTGCCAGCAAGGCAGGGGCGCTGGAATATCGGGCGGAGGGGTCAGCCTGCATGGCTTTGCCTGCGATAGCCTTGATGGCCAGCGGCGCAGATGCGGGGAGCACGAAATGCAGCAAGGCGCCTAGAGCATAGATGTCGGAGCGTTGATCCAGTTGTGGATCAGGGGCGCGAAATCCGGGTGTTCCGGCTACGGCGTCCACGCCCCAATCCATTACGTAGACTTCGCCGAACTCACCGACCATCACGTTCTGGGGTTTGAGGTCGCGATGAATGACGCCGCGCGTGTGGGCGAAGGCGAGCGCCTCGCCGACTCGCCGGAACACTCGCAGACGCTCGGCAAGTAAGGGAGATCCGGTGAGGTAGTGGTCCAGGCGCGCGCCGGTGACCAGTTTCATCGCGTAGAACACGCGACCGTCCGGCAAGGCGCCGGCCTCATAAATGGGCACGATGGCGGGATGTTCGAGCTGCGCAATGATCTGGGCCTCGCCGGCCAGAGCGGAGTCGAGGATTTTAAGAGCTACGCGGCGGCCAAGCTGGCGGTCGCGCGCCCCATAGACCACGCCCAGTCCCCCGCGGCCGATCTCCATTTCGAGTTCGTAGCGCGTTGCCGCGAGGTTCGGCAGCGCCGCCACATGACGCAAGTGGTCCACAATGGAGTCGCTCACATCCATACAAGGCGCATTTCTTCCCGGAGCTCCCGTTCGCCGGATGTGACGCCGCGTAGCCGCTCGGTCACAAATGCGCGTAGCGCGCCACGAGCCCACGCCAGACAATTGGTCACGGCAGTTTCGGTGACGCCATGCCGTGCCGCCAGGACAGCGTATGACGGCCGGTCGCCGCCGGCGAGATCGTAAGCTTCAAAAATGCGGAATTGGAGCTGCTTGCCGCAACCCTCGCAGTGCGCGTGCAGGTCATCCAGGGCGAGGGAGAACAACTGGCGTTGCCACTCGCGCTCGAAAATCTGTTCGGGCGACTCGGTCGTAGCCGCCTGGTCTTGGACTGGCTCGAACTCGACATCCCCGCCGCGCTTTCGCCGGTTCGCGGCGGCATGCTGGCTGGCGGCGAAGCGTTCGACGGCCATGCGGAGATAGGTCCGAAACGACGCCTTGACCGGGTCGAAACGCCCAAAGAAGTCCCGCTGGAGCGCGGCGGCGAAAAAGCTCTGCGTCAAGTCTTTCGCGTCTTCATTGTTCTTGCCAAACTTGAGGCGAATGAATCGATAGACTGGTTTCCAGTACAACGTCATTACCCGCTCCAGAGCTTCATTTGGCCAATCCGCCGCTGCAGCCTCGAGGAGCGATAGCTGAGTGGAAGGGAAACGGTTGCGCGGCCCGCCGATCTCAGTGTCGTTGTCCATCCGGGTCCATCCTCTAAGCGGTCCTATCTCACTTGGCTCGATACTCGTGATGATACTTGTTGCGTGAGTTAAACACCGTGAACGATCCGTCTTGTTCGGCGGATACCTTGATGAAATCGCCTTGGTCAAACTCATCCACGTTGGCGATGAAGCTGTCGGCGACGTTGTGGTCCTGGCCGCCGGCGATGGCAAAGTGCAGTTGCCAGAGGTCTTCCAGGCCCGGAGAATCCTTCACGGTCTGCCAAGCGCTCGGGCTGCCGCCTTTCTTGGCGCCGTTGTTCATGATGGCCACTCGGGGACTGATGGCGTGCACCAGAGCGGCCGGGCCGGATTGGTCAAGGCCGTGATGGGTGGTGAGGTAGACGTCCACTTTGCCGATCAGGTTGTTGGGGCAAACCAAACCAAGTTCCTTGTTCCAGGTGAGATCGCCCAGATCGAGCATCCGGAACTTCCCGTAGCTGATCAACATGCCGACGGAGCGGGCGTTTTCGGTGGGGTCGTCTGCTTTGGGCTTGGCATCCACGCAAAGGGGATTCGGCGCGCCGGCGCCGGGTTGGGGCTTGCCGAGAACGTCGCCCGCGGAGGAGAGAACGTCGACATTGACGCCTTTTAACGGGATCACGTCGCCCGGCTTCACAACGATGTGTTGCGCGCCGCCGATGGTCTTCTGATAGTCTGCGAAATCCTCGGTCGTGGCTTTGTTTCCGGTCTCCAGGAGGGGTCCGTGATCGACGTATGCGCCGATCTTGAAACGGCCCGCAAGCTCGGGCACGCCGCCAACGTGATCGCGATGGTAATGAGTGACGACGAGGTAGTTGATCTCCTTGATTTTGGCGTGTTTCGCGGCCGCCACGATGCGGTCGGCGTCGCGCCCGCCGAAGCCTCTCCAGCCGGTGTCGATGAGCATGGCTTGTCCCGAAGGCGACACTACCAAGGTTGCCTGGCCGCCCTCGACGTCGATGAAATAAATATCGAGGGTCTTGGCGGCCGCCGTGAACGCCAGCGCGAGAACAAAGAGCCAACGGAGGAGCATTTGACCCGCATCGTAGCATGAGGCCGGGCATGAGGCCGGGGCATGAGGCCGGGGCGCGCTTGGGGGAACAATTGGCTATCTTGTAACGTAGTTCAGAATAGAAGATTACGATGCCATATTGTTGCCAATGCGGAAGAGGGGTCGGCAACTCCGACGTATACTGCGCCAACTGCGGAGCGCGGCAGCCAAACACGGCGGCGGCCCCGATTGATCCTCTGGCCGGCATCAGCAACCGTACCGCGGCGATACTGTGCTACATTCCGATGGTCGGCTGGATTGCCGCGATTGTGGTGCTCGCCTCCATGCGCTTTCGGCAGGACGCGCGGGTCCGCTTTCACGCGTTTCAGGGATTCTATCTGTTTGTTACGTGGCTGATTGTGGATTGGGTGCTGAGTCCGGTTTTCGGGTTCGCGGGTCCCTGGCATCATTTTCTGCCGGGGGTGATGAAAGCCACGGTGTTCGGCGCCTGGATTTTCATGCTCATCAAGGTCGCTCAACAAGAGACTTTCAAGCTGCCGATTGTCGGTGACCTGGCGGAGAAATCGGTTTCGGAGCAGCGGGTATAGGCGGAGGTTGCTGAGCCGGCCGGGCGTACCCGCCGGTCTTCAATCCTTCCTTTTGTGCGCCCAGCGCTCAGAGGAACCTGGTTGGGCGGATCACCTAACCGTGACGATAATACTCGCGGGGATCGCGTTCGGACCGGAGCCCGCCGTGATAGTGGCCGTACCGGGGGTTAAGCCCGTCAAACGCACGTCCAAACTGGTGGTGTTTGCCGGAAGCATCACCGTCGAGGGCACAGCCACCGCCGCTGGGTTGCTAGAGCTGAAGCTGACCGTCAGGTTCGTGGAAACAGGCGCGGAGAGAGTAAGCGTGACGTTTTGGGAGTTTCCCGCGCCGATGATCACGCTACTGGGGAAGAAGTTCAGTCCATCGGCGACTTGCACCTGTTGGCTGACTGCCGGATAGTTCCAAGCAGACGCGGTGATGGCCGCCGATCCCAGGTTGATTCCGTGCACTCTTGGAATCACGGTCGGTGTAGTGGAGCCGGCGGGAACAAAAACATTGGTAAGCGTTAGAGCGACGGTTGAGGCGCTGCTGCTGGTTAGGGCAATGAAGACGCCGCCGGCCGGAGCGGGCGCTCCCAAGGCGATCGGGTAAGGAGCGGAGAGACCGGGCGCCACCGTTACTCCGGCTGGCAGAACGATACCACTCAAATTGGTCACGGTGAACATAGCAGGATTCGTCACACCCAAGACCGTCGCACTGACGTTGTAAGAGCCGCCGATTGAGTTCGCCGTGAACGCGGGCGCCGCCGCGATGCCCGAGGCGTTCGTAGTGACCATACTCGATCCGTTAAATGCCCCGCTGGCGCCGGTACCGGGCGCGGCAAAGGCGACCGTGACGCCAGGGACTGGATTGCCAATCGCATCCTGAACCTTCACCACCAGCGGATTCGTGAACGGCGTGTTAATCGATGTGCTCTGACCGCTGCCGCCGATCGCAATCACGCTTGCCGCCGGACCGATATTGGTCAGCGAGAACGACGCTGACGCGGTAACTCCCGAGACGGAGGCGGTCACCGCATAGGATCCCGGCGTTCCGTTGGCAGTAAGAGCGGGAGACGTCGCCAGCCCCGACGCGCCGGTCGCGACCGTGTTCGTTCCGGCCGCGAAACTCCCGCTGGCGCCTGTGACCGGCGCCAGGAACTTCACCACGACTCCGCTCACCGGATTTCCACTCGCGTCGGTTACGGTTGTTGCCAGCGGACTACTGAACGTCGTGTTGATCCCCGTACTTTGTCCGCTGCCGCTGGTTGCTGAAATGCGGGCCGCCGGCCCGGCCAGATTGGTTAGCAGGAAAAGAGCGGGCGACGCGATGCCTGGGGCCGAAGCGTTGACGGTATACGATCCGGCGACTGCGTTTGCGGTGAAGCTCACCGACGCCGAGCCTGTCGCATCCGTCACGGCGGTTGCGGAAAATCCCGTGGCGAAGCTCCCCGTTGGGCCGGAGGAGGGCGCTGTGCCGGTGGAGGGCGCAGAGAATGATACCGTCACACCGCTTACCGGATTACCTTCGCTGTTCTTCACCAGCGCGGTCAGCGGAATCGCAAATGCGGTGTTCACGGTTGCGCTCTGCGGGGTTCCTTTGGCCGGCGTGATGGAAGCGGGCGAGGGTCCGGCGGGAGCGATGGTAATCGTCAGGGTAGTGCTTGCGGTCTGGGGAGGCGAACCTGCGTCGGTCACCTTAAACGTGAGCGGGAGGTTGGTCACACTCGCTGCCGGGGTTCCGCTGATCTGTCCGGCTAGGCTCAGCATCAATCCAGTTGGCAATGCCCCCGAAGTGAGTATCCAGGTCAAAGGCGGCGTTCCGCCAGTCGCCGATAAGGTTTGGGAATACGCCGAGTTCACGGTTCCGTTAGCGAGCGTGGTTGTGAGAATGGCCAGCCCGGAGCCAACCGTTATCGTCGAGGCCGTATCCGGAACCGCGGGCAAGGCGCTGGCGTGGATCACGGCCGATCCTCCGGCTATTCCCGTGACGCGCACCGTGACGCTGGTGGCGTTGGCGGGAAACGTTGCCGTGGCGGGCAGCGTTGCCACGGCCGGATTGCTAGAGGTCAAATTCACCGTCATGGCGGTAGCGGCCGGCGCGGCGAGAATCAGCGTCAAATTCTGCGAAGCTCCCGGGCTGAGGGTCAGGTTATTGGGGAGAAAGCTCAAGCTGTCGGCCACGAGTACGGTCTGGGTGGCCGGCGCGTAATTCCAGGCTGAGACGGTGATGGCCGCCTGTCCGAAGGCGACGCCGATCAATTTCGGAGTCAGGGATGGCGTGGTAGATCCGGCGGGAATCAGAACGTTCGCGGGTGTGACGGTCACCGTGGAAGTATCGCTGCTCGTCAAGGTAACGTACAGGCTCGAGGGCGCAGGCGCCGGCAAGCTTACGGGATAAGGAATCGAAGACCCCGGCAGAAGTGAGACATTGGGCGGCAGAAGGAATGACGGTTGCAACGTCACAGCCAGCGGCGTGGTGTGCAGCAGGTTTCCGCTGGCGCCCTGCACAGTGACCGTGAAAAAGCCGGCGGGCGCGCCCGCGGACGCGACAAGCGTGAGCGCCGAGACGCCGGAGCCGTTATTTAGAACCGGTGGCGAGAAGGAACCCGTGACCCCGGCCGGCAGTGCGCTTGTCGAGAGGTTGATGGAGCCCGTGAAGCCGTTCCATGAGCCTACGGTGATGCTGGAAGTAGCCGATCCGCCAGGCGGCAAGACGATTGCGGCGGGTGAAGCCGTAAAGGTGAAGTCGGGTACCAAGACCGTTAGACTCACCGTCGCGGTGTGGATCAAATTTCCACTGACTGCTTGGATCGCAATGGAATAAACTCCCGCCGTGGTGGAATTGGCGGTTGTCAGCGTGACTACCGAGGTTCCGGAACCAGTCACGGAGGCCGGCGCTAAGGATGCCGTGACGCCCGCAGGGAGGCCACTCGCGGTAAGACCTACCACGCCGTTGAACGCATTCAGTGCGGAAATGGTGAGCGTGGAGCCAGCGGAGTTGCCCGCTATCGCGCTCACGGACACGGGGGATGCCGCAAAGGTGAAATCGGGCGACGCATTCACGGTAAGACTCACCATGGCGGTGTGCGATAGCGCGCCGCTGACGCCGGTTATCGCGATCGGGTACACGCCAGGCGTCGCGTTAGCCGCAGCAGCGAAGGTGAGGGTGGAAGCGCCGGACCCGCTCAAGGAGTTGGGCGTGAATGACGCCGTAACACCGCCCGTGACTCCGCTGGCCGTTAGCGTGACCACTCCGCTGAAGCCATTCAGCGCAGCAGCGCTAACCATCGTGGTAGTGGAAGACCCGGCGATCACAGTCAAGGAAGCAGGCGCCGCGGACAACGTGTAGTCCGGCGGGTTCACTATCAGATCCACGACGACGGTGTAGGACAGGCCGCCGCTGGAGCCCAAAACGGTGATGGGGTAGGTACCTGGGACTGTGGTGGCGGACGTTGTCAGGGTCAGTGTCACGCTTCCGGCGCCCGAGATAGATGTGTTAGAGAACGACGCCGTGACGCCGGGCGGCACTCCACTGGCCGAAAGAGTCACTGCGCCGGAGAAGCCATCGAAGTCCTCGACGCTGATTTGAGTAGACGCCGATCCACCCGGCGCTATGCTGAGCACCGCGGGCGCGGCCAACATGGTGAAGTCCGGCGACGGAGTCGCTCCGCAGTAGTTGAGCGCGCTGAATACGTTTAGCCGTCCGCCGGTGACGGTTTTTCCCGCCAAAGAAGCAATGGGGTCGACACTATTCAATATGGCCGTCTTCACTTCGGCCGTGGTTAGCGTGCATTTAGAGAGCAAGAGAGCCGCAGCGCCGGAAACGTGCGGAGTAGCCATGGAGGTTCCGCTCAAGTACCCATAATTGGGGCTGAGAAAGGTAGATAGAATGTTGACGCCGGGCGCTCCCAGGTGGACCGTGGTTGGTCCATAGTTAGAAAAATAGGCCAGGTTGTCCTGATTATCCGTTGCCGCCACGGCGATGATGTTCGGCACATTGAAAGCCGCGGGATAAGTGGGCGCTGCGCCATCGTCGCTAGTCGAATAGTTTCCGGCCGCTGCTACAAACAGAAGATCGTTGGTGTTGGCGTCATTCACAGCCTGCAATAGCGCGTCTGAGTATGAGCCAACGCCCCAGCTATTGCTCAGCACGCGTATATTGACGCCCTGGGACTTCAGCTGAATTGCCGCTTCAATGGCGTTGACTGCATCGGCGACCGAACCAAGCCCATATAGATTGAGGAACTTGAAGGCCGCGATCGAAGTTCTCCAATTGACGCCGGTGACGCCGAGCAGATTGTTGCCTTGCGCGCCGATCGTGCCCGACACGTGAGTGCCGTGCGTGTTATCGTCCATGGGATCGCAGGTAAGCATTTCCGCGTTAAAGCCGTGGCTACCGGGCGGGCAGGTGTAGGTGGTATCGCCCAAGGTGATCTGATAGGCGCTCTGCGCCGTCCAGATGTTAGCGGCCAGATCGGGATGGGTGTAATCCACGCCGGTATCGACGACGCCCACCACGACCGAGTCTGAGCCTCTGGCGATGTCCCACGCTCTGACGGCGCCGATATCGGCAAACGGCACGCCAGCCTGCCCTTTGATCGTCTGGCCGGTATTCTGCATCGCCCACAGGTTGCCGAAATCGGGGTCGTTCGGCACGGTGTCGCTGGCTTGAATAATGTAATTCGGCTCGGCGGAAGCGACCCGAGGATCCAGGCTGAGCGCGGTTAGTAAATCGCTGGCGCTGAGAGAACTGGACTTGAGGCGGACCAGCCCCGAGCGGCCGATTGGCTGCACGGTCTCGGCATCATAGGGTTGAATTACCTGGCTCAGATTTGGGGCCCAAGGCTGCAGCTTGAAGAGAGCCTCACGGGCGGCGGCGTCATGGCCGGAAACGCTTTCGATTTGAATTTGCTGCGCGAGAGCGCGCAGCGGCAGCAAGAGAACCAGGGCAGCCAGGAATACGAGCCGGCTCTGTTTCATACGCGATCATCCTCGAGTCAACCAGCAGCGGGTACGGCGGCTGGGCTAAGGAGCTATCGGGCGCGCCACGCCGGAAGCTTAGTGTCGAAGGCGGTGGGAGCGGCTTACTAGGCCGGCAATTCCAGGAACTGGTCCGGGACGGAAAACTAACGTCCAGCGGCATACAACATTTTTTACCATAATTGTTTTGGTAAGGGAAGGGTGAAACAACCAATTCAACCGCTCCCTGACGGTCGCGGCTCAGAAGGTGTGACAGAGCCGCGACCATCAGGGAGCTGTCCGTAAGTAGTGGCAAGGTTGTTTCATGACTTTGGAGCCCGCCATCTTGACCCTCTGGCATCCCGCTTGCTTTAATAATCGAGGCATGGAAATTCGCTTTGCTAACGGCAAGAAACTGCGCCTGGTGCTGGGCGATATCACCCAAATCCGGGTGGATGCAATCGTGAACGCGGCCAATTCCGGCCTCCACGGCGGAGGCGGCGTGGATGGGGCTATTCATCGCGCGGGCGGTTCCTCGATCATGCGGGAGCTGAATGAGATCCGTCCGCGCATTGGGAGTTGTCCGGCGGGAGACGCGGTGGTAACCGGCGCAGGCTCGCTACCGGCCCAATACGTGTTTCACGCTGTCGGGCCAATCTACCATGACGGACACCATGACGAACCTGCCCAACTGAAGAGTTGCTACGAGCGATGCCTGGAACTGGCTGAGGAGCGGGATATCCGGTCGATCAGCTTTCCGGCTATCAGCACGGGCGCCTACGGATATCCTCCCGCGGAGGCGGCCAATATCGCGCTGCATACCGTGGCCGATCATCTGGAGAGCACGGAACGGGGCGTACGCGAGGTGCTGTTCGTGCTGTTCGACCAAGGGTCTTTTGACAGCCACGCGGCGATCGCGGCGAGAGATTTTCGAAACTCGGTACAATGAAGAAATAATGCAGGTCCTGCTGGCTGGCGAGCACAAATTTCTGCTGCTCGAATTGGATCCGGAACTGGTCGGCAATCTCGCCAAACAGGCGGGGTTCGACTTCACGCTGGATGAAGGCGCGCGAACTTTGAGCCTGGACCTGGTCGCGACGGATCGCACGGCCCCGCTGCTGCTGTTCGATGCCGCCGATCCGGGGAATCTCGGCTGGTTCTCCCGCTGCCAGTTCTATGTGGACGGCAAGTCCGGCGCGGTACTGCAGACGCCGATTTCGCTCGCCAACCGGAAGGATCGCAACGGGCGGACCATGACAAACTCCGTTCGCCTGCAGATCACCAAAGAATTGCCGCAGTCTTTTCGCTTGCCGGGAAAGCAGCCGGTGAATGAGCAGATGGTGTATGCGGTGCTTCAACACCTGCTGAGCGCATTGATGAATACGGGCGTGGGAGTGTGCGGCGGCCCGATCGTCAAACCACTCGCCGGGCGCACGGAAGCGGTCGGGGTCCGTAACTGAAGTACTCTATCGGCGAGTACTTTTGCCAAGCAAATACAAGGGTTTACTCATTGGCTCCGATTCGAGCCCTGTGCCAGAATCAGGTTTCAGGATCGCCAATCGGAGGACGATCCTGGAAATAGGCCGGCTGGGTTAGCCGGTCTTTTTTGTGTTGGAGTGAGGCGACCAGGGGTCGCCAGCCGACCTGGGGTCGGCCCCACAACTTCTCGGGTCCCTCCGCCAGCTTTTCGGGCGCCTGCTATCATAAGGTTGTTGGAGGTTTCCTAATGGGTCCCGTTGGTGTACAGGAGATGGTCGTTATCTTCCTGGTCGCCCTGGTTCTCTTCGGCCCCAAGAAGTTGCCGGAGTTGGGCAGGACGATCGGAAAGGCGATCACCGAGTTTCGCCGCGCTCAAAGCGAACTCAAATCGACGTTCGACCACCATATGCGAGAGTTGGAAAAGGAAAACGAGTCGGTGAAAGAGGTAACCCGCAGTTTCACCAGTGACCTCTATAACCAGTACGACTCCAATTTTTACGATTCGGGCAACCACAACGCTGAATCCCACCCATCCACCGCAGTAAGTCCATCGACTGTAGGCGCTTCCGCAACATTGGGCGCTGAATCAACCGGTACCGCTCCCGCTCAGGAAGTTGGGGTGACGGGCACCGTCGCGCGATCCACGCCGGAGCAGCTTGCCGGGCTACAACCCGAGCCAAGTCATAACGGAGCGGAGCCGCACATACACAGTTAGACGGTACAAAATGGATGACGAGAAACTGGGAGGTTCGCCTCCCGACGGGACAGTAGTGCCCGCACCGTACGCGCCACCGGGAGAAAACCGGGGCGCGTACGAAGATCCTCACGCTTTCAAACCCGATGCCACCACGACGGCCGTCGCGGTCGCGTCGCCGGGTGGAGCGCTAACGCCGCCCTCACCTCCATCACCCCCGGTCAGTCCGCAAGACGCCGAAGAAGAGGGCATGCTCCGCATGTCTTTCATGGAGCACCTGGAAGAGCTGCGCACGCGCATCATCCGGGCGTTGATGGGGCTGGCGGTCGCCTTTGTCCTTAGTCTCCTTTTTGCGTCACCGATCTGGGACATCATCAGCGAGCCTGCCATCGATGCCTTGAAGCACCTAAACGTCAATCCGCCGCACCTGGTGCAGACCACGCCGATGGAAGCGTTTTCCATCATCTGGGTCAAGCTGCCATTGCTGGTTTCGATCTTCTTGGCTTCGCCCTGGATCGTATATCAGCTTTGGGCGTTCATCTCGCCGGGTTTGTACCGGAAAGAGAAGCGCATGGCGGCTCCGTTCGTTCTGCTTAGCGGCGTGCTGTTTATCGTGGGCGGTTTGTTCGCCTACTTTCTGGCGTTCCGCTTCGGTCTCACTTTTCTCTTGAGCATCGGCACCATGAACAATGTAACGCCGATGGTCACCATCAGCGAGTACTTCGATCTCTTCGTGGACGTGATGCTCGGCGTGGGCCTGGTGTTTGAGCTGCCGATCGTGATTTTCTCGCTGACGCTGCTGCGTCTGCTGTCGCCGCGGTTTCTGCTGCGCCACTCGCGCTATGCCATCTTGTTTATCGTGATCGCCGCGGCGATCATCACGCCTACTCCGGACGTCTTCAACCTGATGCTGTTCGCGGTGCCCATGTGCATCTTGTATTTTGTCGGCGTTTTCGCCGGGCTCCTGGTGGTGATGCATCGCGAAGGCAGGCGCTTCCCGTGGAAGCCAGTGCTGCTCGCGGTGGGTGGA
>DATFZA010000053.1:0-5731 GCA_035314765.1 Bryobacteraceae bacterium | reverse complement strand
GCCGCCGATGGCCACCGCTTGCAGATCGCTGGACACCTTGTTGAAGCCGGCACGCTCAAAGATATCGTTCAGGTAGTAAAGAATGGCGTTGATGCCGGTAAGCTGATTGAACATTCCCATCGAAATGGCGAGGAAGAGGGGGAGCCCGTACTTGCGCTGAAACAACGGCACTCTTTGCTCCGCGTGCTGGCGGTGCGCCGCTTCGACGATGCTGGCCAATTCGCCATCGGCATCTTTCTCTCCGATGCGGACCAGGACATTGCGGGCTTCCTCCGGCCTGCCGGCCGTCACCAGCCAGCGCGGGCTTTGTGGAATTCCAAACAAGGCGATGAAAAACAAGACGGCGGGAATGGCGGCAACGCCCAATTTCCAGCGCCACTCCAATTCGCCGAATCCTCCCAGACCGACCAGATAATTCGAAAAATAAGCGACCAGAATTCCGAAGACGACATTGAATTGGAACAGGCCGACCAGCCGCCCTCGCTTGTCGGCGGGAGCAATCTCGGCAATATACATCGGTCCGATGACGGAGGAGCCTCCGATGGCGATGCCGCCAATCACGCGGCAAATCACGAATATCGTCAAATCCGGGGCAAATGCGCAGCCGAAAGCCGAGATGCAATAAAGCACCGCGAGCACGCGCAGCGCCGCGGCGCGGCCATATTTGTCGCTGGCGGGGCCGGCCACAACCGAGCCAAGCACCGTGCCCCAGAGAGCGCTCGAAACCGCGAACCCTAGCGAACCGGGAGACAGTGCGAAGGTTTGCGAGAGAGCGTGCGTGGTTCCGGAAATGACCGCCGTGTCGAAGCCGAAGAGGAGCCCGCCCAAAGCAGCGACCAGGGTGCTTCTTAACAAGTAGATGTTCATTAGCGAACATCTACTTTAGCAGTTTGTTTCGCGCGGCGTCGTGCCAGAAGTTAACTGCTAAGCGTTGAACTTCGCGGCCCGCCCGAGCCACTGCGGCGTGGCGGTACGGTCGTCAGGCCGCGGGATTCCTGGATGGATGCAGCGCGCCGGACAACCCTCCGCCGCCTTGACCAACTCGGCGAAGGTTCCGGCGTTGGCGTCGGCGATATAGGCCTGTTTATCGGCGTTGTATTGGAACATACGCGAGTTGATCTTGGTGCAATCGTTGCAACTGGTACAGAGGGAAGAGTCAACGTAAGGATCGGCGGCTATCTCGACAGTAGAGGCGTTTGTTTCCGCCGGCGCGGCGCTGGATACAACAGCCGCCGGAGTGGGAGCAGGTACGCCTCCGCCGGTCAACATCGAAACAACTCTCAGGAACGCCTCTTTCTCGCCCTCCTGGCGGATTTTTCCGGTATCGATGAGAGGTGGAGCGGGTTTGCCCGCCTCGGCCAGTTCTGAAAGCAGCTTCCAGGCACGCTGCCGGTCACGCGCGATTTGTACCAGTTCGCGCGTAATGACCGCACGTTGCTCACGGCCCTCATGGTCAAGAAGCGACACAAAAGGAACTGCCAGCGGGGGCGCGGTGCGATACTGCGCCAGATAAGCGGACAGTTCCATCTGTTCTTCGCTCCAGCAATCGGTAGGCAGGACGCGGAAGTGCCGCTGCCAATCTGGGTAGGCCGCGGCCACGTGGACGGCGGTGACTTCGGTCCGCGGCAACGGCTCCCGATACAGATCGAACCGGTCGATCCAGCCCTCGCCGGCTTCCGGATTGTATACGTACATCGGGAAAGTACGCGACTGATGGAACAGCGCGGTGTCGCCCGTCGAGACTACCGCGACCGCGGGCCGCAGAGTTTGTGTCATGTCCAGCAAGCCGGCGGAAAGATGCTCGGGACAGGCCGTGGAAGATTGCAAAACGAAAGCCTCGCGATGGGACACGGCCAGGAATCCGAGATCGCCCGTATAGAACGGCGCGCAGGTGAGCAAAATTTGCATGGGCAATCCGGAGCGCAGCAAGCGCGCGAAAGTGGTCAGCGATTTATCGGCGAAGTTTTCAGCCGAATCCATCACCAGCACCGCCGGCATGGCCGCCAGTTCCTCGCGGTCCGCCGATTCCCAACCGAAACGCGCGAGCAAGTCGTCGTGGATCGATTCGTCGTAGGCCGACTGCATTTCGAGCCGCGCCACGCGAACCGCGCGCAGGATCTCGACATGTTGGTCGAGCTGGCGTTCGCAGAATGCAATCGCGCCCGCGTCCGCGGCCGGAAATTCCCAATACTCGGGCTGTTTTTCGGCTTCGTCGACGGCGTTCGACAAGGTTTCGAGCGTCGCTTCACAGCGGCGTCTCCGCGCCGGATTCATGCGGCTGACCGGACTGAGCGCCGTCCGGAGCGCTACCGCCAGGGACCCGCTATCGAAAAACGAACTCGCAGCGCCCATAGAGGCTTTGATCGCACTGGGCGAGGCCGATACTTCAGGGTCGCGCTGGTCGTCGAGCGACAAAAGCTCCCGCATGCGGTCGCGGCAGTAACGGACGTTGGCGAAAAAGCGCTCGCGTGCTTGGCCGCGTTGATCGTGCAGAGCTTTCGCAAACAGTTCGCGCAAACTGGGGCTTTCGGGCATTGGCGCCAGCGGCAGATTGGCCGCAAGGTGGTCCAATCCGAGTCCGGTCAAATGAAAGGTGCGGATCTGCGCGTTGGTGGCTGGCTTCATACCGCGAACCGCTCGATGGCCTGTTGCACGGCTTGCAGCTTGCCGGCCTGGCTCATGCCCATGCTGTGTTGCGTGATGTGGTCGTAACGCGCAGCGTGCTCGTCGCGATAAAACAGCCCGATGGGATAAACATCTTCGCGCCGCGCCAGAGCCTGCGCTTCTTCCAAGTGGCTGGGATCGTGTTCGGCTTGATTGGGAAACAGTTTGGCCACGTTGGGCTCAAGCTGGATGCCGGCTTCATGGGTGAGCAGCAGCATCTGGCCGAAGTCGTCTTTCAGCGGCGCAAAAACATGCGAAGTGAAATGCGGGCAGCGCTGCAGCACTCGGACAAAAGAGGTGCCTTTATGCTCGAACGCGGCGCGGATGGTCGAGTACAAATGCGGCGGATTCCAATCCACGGTTTGCGCCACAAACGAGGCATTGGCGATGCCCAGGGTAACCGTTAATGGACTCAAGGGCGGCAGCGGCGACCCGTGGGGGTGGGTATTGGAACGCTCCGCGATCCGCGAAGTGGGAGACGTCTGTTTCTTGGTGAGACCGTAAATATTGTTGTCCAGCAGCAGGACCGTGAGATCCATGTTGTAACGGATAGCGTGGATCCAGTGGCCCGCGCCGATCGCGCAACAGTCCCCATCGCCAGTGACCACGAACATGTGCAGATCCGGCCGGCGGCTGCGAATGCCGCAGGCGACCGGAAACGCACGGCCGTGGAGGCCGTGGAAGCCGTAGGTCGCCATGTAGTGCGGAAAGCGGCTGGAGCAACCGATGCCCGAGACGATCATGGTTTTTTCCGGCGGCAGTTGTTTGTCCCGCGCCAGCCGCTGCACGGAATTGAGGACGGAGTGATCCCCGCAGCCAGGGCACCAGCGCGCCTGCGCTCCTTGATAGTCCTGCAGCGTGCAGACTTGTGGCTCGGCTTCGATTTCCCATTCTTTTAGTTCTTCAACCATGTTTATGCGTTCTCCTGCGACTTGCGGTTCCGGAAATTCGATAGATTTTTGAGAGGTGTCCCCTCCCTTACGGTCGGGGCTAGACGTTCTGTTCAACCATGTTTATGCGTTCTCCTGCGACATGAAGGGCATCCCCTCCCTTACGGTCGGGGCTAGAAGCTTCTCCAGGCGCTTTCTGAGTTCCTCTTCGATTACGCTGGGCGGTATGGGGCTGCCTGGCACGCGAGACCAGCAATCGACGTCGACCAGCGTAAGCGACCGCAGTAATTGCGCGAGCTGCGAATAACGGCGCGACTCCGGGGTGATGTAGGGATCGTTTGCGTCGTCGCTGTAGTTGACCTCGACCGTCAGCACTTTGCGGAAGCGCGAGAAGATTGCTTTCAGTCCCGGTTCTAGCGGAGACAGAAACCGCAAGTGGATGGACGAAACCCGGAACTCTTCGGTCCGCAGTTTGTCGACGGCCTCTTCGATCGCGCCCAGCGTTGAACCCCACCCGACTACCAACAGATCGCCCTCCGGATCGCCGTGAATTTGCGGCGGCTTGAGCGCGCTTTTCAATACCGCCAATTTGCGGCTTCTCATCTGCATGGTGCGCTGATTGATGGCGGACTCGTACGCCACGTGACCTTGTTCATCGTGCACCAGGCCCGTCACGACATGCTCGCCGCCGCGTTGGCCCGGAACGGGACGTTTGGACAAGCCGGTGCGGGAATCCCAGGCATAAGGCGGAACCTTTTCATCCCACGGCGACAGATCGAGCGGCGGCGCCAGCCAGGCTTCCTGCGCCAGCGGTTTGGCAAACGGTTGCTGGCCCGTAGCCAGATTGGCGTCTGAGAGCACCATGACGGGTGTGCGAAATTCCTCCGCCAGCTTGCGCGCCGTGATCATGAAGTGGAAACATTCTTCAATGGTGGCCGGCGCGATCACGATCTTTGGGCTATCGCCGGGCGAGGCGTAGAGAGCGGCGAGCAGATCGCCTTGCTCGATCTTGGTGGGCAGCCCGGTGGAAGGGCCGCCGCGCTGCACCACCACGATGACGAGCGGAATCTCGGCCATGACCGCATAGCCGATGAATTCGGTTTTGAGTGCGAGCCCGGGGCCTGAGGTGATGGTCACGGCGGTGCGTCCGGCGTACGAACACCCGATGGCGAAGCCGATCGCGGCGATCTCATCCTCGGCCTGGTGAACGAATCCTCCGACCTCTTCAAACGAGGACGCGAGGAAATGCGAGGCGGACGTCGCGGGCGTGATCGGATACATGGAGCAAACTTCGATGCCCGCCGCCATGATGCCGAGCGCCAAGGCCTGATTGCCGTTCATGACCACCTGAGGCTGGCTGCTGGCAGCTTTGGCGGGCACGTGAAAGCGCTGTTCCACGTGCTGCAGGGCCCACTGGTAGCCGTCGTCGAACAACTCGATATTCTTGCTGACGGCAGCTTCTCCTTTTTTGCCGAATCGCTGTTTGATATTGGCGTGGACGGGCGCTTGATCGAGGCTGTAGAGCGCGCACAGCATGCCCAGCACCCACATATTTTTGCCTTTGCGGGGATCGTCGGTGTGGAGGCGGCACTGCTTTTCGATGGGCACCTCAATCACGACATAATTGTTTTTGCGAAAATCGGCGAGCGCCTCGCTGTAGCCGGCGCTGACTTTTTCGTTGGGGTGGTTGGCCCAGCAGTTGTCCACAAACATCAGCGTTCCGGGGTGAAACGCACCGGAGTCGATGCGGCTATAGAGCACCTGTTCATTGAGCGCAACCACGACATCGGCGTAGTCGCCCGCGTTGGTGACGGCTCCCGATCCAAGGCGGATGCGGTTGCCGCTGGCTCCCGCGCGGGAGCGGCTGGGCGGCTCGATTTCCGCTGGAATGATTTCAACCGTCCAGATTCCATTGCCGTTGCGCGCGCAAAGATCGGCGAACATCTGGCCGCAGGTTTGGGCGCCCTCGCCGGAGTCGCTGACGATTTCAATGATGTGTTGAGTGACAGTTTGTACGGCGGTCTGGACGGCAGGCATCTGTTTTGCTTGAGCACGTGTAGTGCCCTTTTTTCGCGGCAGGCTGCTCGCTTGCCCCACAAGAGACACTACTCCCGCGAATGAGCGGGCGCAGTTGTCCCGCTTGCGGCATTCGCGAGGAGAAAAATCCGAGGGAGGCC
>DATFZA010000052.1:0-3729 GCA_035314765.1 Bryobacteraceae bacterium | reverse complement strand
GGTTTCAATCCCGACGTAGTAGGTTCTAGGAACACCGCCCCGAATGCGCACTCCTTTTCCTTGGCGCGAAAGGCCGTAGTATGCGGCCCCGCGCGACACGGCATGCATCAGATCTTCACCCAGCAGCGGCTTTACCGGCTGCATGCCCTCTTGCTGCAGCCAGCTATCCAGCGTTTCGAGAATCCGTTTGCGGACGATATCGGAGCGCAGGACACCGCCGTTGAAGAGAATGTGCGTGGGGCAAGCCAGCCCGCTCGCGCCGCGCCGCACGCTGCCGTGCTCGGAGGCCGCGGCTTGCTGGCGTAGAAATCTTGCCAGGTGCCGGGTGATGGCGGCGTCGACGGCGTAGGGCAGGCCGATCTCCTGCAAAGCCGCGCGGCGCGCGCGCTGCGGCATGTCCTGGCTATTGGTCAGCGGCAAAAAGCCATCGAGCAAAATGGTGTTGACATCGTCGCGCTTGAGCTTGGCTTTGATGGTGCCGCCCACCAGGCCTGTGCCTTTGCCGAGAATGGTTACGGCCTGCTCGGCTGGTCCGCCTTCCAGCAGTTTTTCCTTCGCCACCCGGCACTGCTGCCAAAGGGCGTAGAGCTGCAGCGAATCGAGCTTGGTTCCTTTGGCGGTCAATTGCTGTTCGACGAAACGCGCCAGCGCCAGATCGATGTTGTCGCCGCCCAGCAGAAGGTGCTCGCCGACGGCGACACGTTCCAATTGCAGTTCGCCCTGGCTCTCGGTCACGGCGATCAGCGTGAAGTCGGTGGTGCCACCGCCGATGTCGACGACCAGGATGAGATCGCCCACGGTGACGCGCTCGCGCCAGTCGGGGTGACGCTGAATCCAGGCGTAGAACGCCGCCTGCGGCTCTTCCAGCAACAAGACGTTAGGGCCGTAACCGGCTTCTTCAGCAGCCTTGAGCGTCAACTCGCGAGCGACGGCGTCGAACGAAGCCGGCACGGTGACGAGAATCTGCTGCTGGTTGAAAGGCGCGTCGGCATGACTGGAGTCCCACGCATTGCGCAGGTGCGCCAAGTACTCGCGGGAAACATCTACCGGCGACATCTTGGTCGTGCCTTCGGGAGCGTTCAAAGGCAAGATGGGAGCGCCGCGATCGACGCCGGCATACGAGAGCCAGCTCTTAGCCGAAGAGATCAGCCGGCCGGGACTTTCCGTCCCGCGCTTCTGCGCCAGCACGCCGACAACTGGCCCGCTACCGGCGCGCCACGGCAGATCGAGCGAGCCCTCGGGAAATTCATTCGCGCCGGCCAAATAGAGAAACGAGGGCAGGAGCGTTTCTTCGCGTACCTCGCCGGGATTGACTAATTGGGCGATCGTGCTGGTCTCGATAGCGGGCGTGTCCGACGCTTCACCTTGGGCATGAGACAAGCTGCAATTGGTGGTGCCGAGGTCGATTCCAACGATCTGATGAAAGGTGCTCTGGGACAAAACGAATTTTACTCGATTTCGATCTCGGCGGGCGCAAGAATCGTGGTGTTCTGGCTGGCAATCAGCGGCGGCAGATCGATTTTGTCGGCCCTCCAGCCGCGATGACGCAGCAAACCGCCCGCAGCTTTTCCCTTGGCCGGGACGTTGCCCAGCAGCTTAATGGCGGCGGGGTCGTTGGTTTCGAGTTTGGTGAAGACGCCCTCCACGCCATCCACCACGGGGCTCAAGTGCAGGTAGCGCTGAAGCGTGTCGCGGCTCTGGTCATGCAGGTTGCGCGCCGCGGCGCCGATCTGGTCGTCGGAATAGGGAGAGATGTCCTCCATCAGAAAATCGATCAGCCGGGCGTCGCGTTGCAGGATGCCCAAAATCTGCAGCGCGCCGTCGGACGGCTTCACCACCGGCACAGGCTTGGGCGGAGGCGGCGGTGTCACGAAACCAAACGCCTGCGCGATGTCAGCCGGGAGCTGGCCGCTGAACAGAATAGCGAAGAAACTGCGAAATGCAAAAGCGATCCGTTGCAAAATGTCCTCTAAGCTTTAGGATAGCGTTACGCGGTAAGCAAAACGCCTCAATGCCGGGTCGTGCTCCGGAGGCTAAGCGTCGTAGAGACGCAGGTCGCCGCCTCTGTACCCGTGCGTTTTCCGGCAAGCCGGATTGGCGCAGATCAATGTTCCTTGCCACGCCCTATTCGCGAAATCTACCATCCTCAAAGCTGGCTGGTAGAAGCTGGCGGCCATTTCTGCGCCTTGGATGCCTGCAATATACTCATCCTCGATCTCTATTCCCTGTCCGCAACTCTTGCAAATTACTCCAGCTTTCTGAGCCACGACGACAACTCGCTGCCTACGCGGCGGATGCTTTTCCTCGATAGGCCGGCAAGAAGATTTCGGCCACGAAAGTTTCTAATGTTGTCGGGGTCTGGGTCGCTGGAGAGCGCGGTTCTAGCATCTTCATGTGGCCCGAATTGAGCGCATCAGCCATCTCGAGCAACAGGTCTGCCATGTTGGACGACATCCCCATCTGCACCAGCACCGGCTTCAGTTGCGCCGGGGGCACGAGCGCATAAGTAAGGTCGGCCCTGCCCATCGCCGCGCCCACGATCTTCGCAACTTCCGCGTAAGTGACGTCGCGAGGTCCTTGCAATTCTCTCGCGCTTTTTCGAACGAAATCCAATTTCAATAGGGCTTCGGCAGCAAAGGCGCCGATATCGCGCGTTGCGATCATTGGCAAGGGCAAGTCCTCTTTGACCGGGCCGGCCATACTTCCAGTGGACTTAATCACGCCGGCCTGGGGCAGAAGGTTTTCCATGAAGTAGCCCGCTCGCAGAAAGAGGGCATTTAACTCAGTAATTCCTTCTAGTTTCTTCTCGAGACTGTGTAGCCCGGCTACGGGTCCCGTTCCATGCGGCTTGTCCGCGCCGACGCTGCTCAGAACCACGGCATACTTTATCCCGCAATTCTCGATCGCGGAGCGCAAGGCGTCGCTCACACTCTCTTCGTAGCCGCGGACGTCCGGGGATGCAATATTCGGAGGGATCATCGCGTACACGGCTTTCGCGCCGGCAAACGCGTTCATGAGAGCGCCGGCATCGGTCGCATCGGCGATGAACGGCTCCGCACCCTTCTGCGTGAATCGTTCCAGCCGCTTCGGGTCGCGCCCCACCACACGCACTTTCTCTCCCTGAGCGAGCAATCTCTCTGCGACCACGCTTCCGGTGTTCCCCGCGGCCCCTGTAATCACATACATGGCTTCCTCCTGTCACTAGTGTAAGCTCCTTTCGCCGATTTGTTGATGCCTGTCTGGCTTCCGCGGGTTTAGCCCGAGTCCACCCTAGTTTCCGCACAAGGGAACGATGGCCGGCCATTATTGGACTGTCGGTCCCAGAACAGGCGGGCCCGCACAATTCGGGGAACGTCTCGTCCGTCCCCGGTTTTTAGTCGGGCCAGTCTTTAGTCGGGCCGGTCTTTAATCTAGCCGGTTGTTGCGAACGATGGTTAGGTCGCGCAGTCGTTCCAGCTCACGGCGCGCTATCGCCGCCCAGTTGCTATTGGGATCGAGCTTCAAATAGTGCTTCCAGTGCCGCACCGCCTTCATCGGCTGATTGGTCGATTGGTACAGCAGCGCAATATTGTAATGGGCATCGGCGTAGTTGGGATGGATGCGCAACGCCGCCTGGTAATGGAAAAGCGCCTTGGCGCGATCGTTGCGCTCATCAAACAGATTGCCCAGATTGAAGTGCGCCAGCGCGTAGTTGGCGTCCACTTCCAGCGCTTTCCGATATTGTTTTTC
>DATFZA010000051.1:0-12182 GCA_035314765.1 Bryobacteraceae bacterium | reverse complement strand
ACGATCGCTTTGCCATAACCAATTCCCGTGAGCAGCGCGCCGCTGGTGGTGGCCTCCGCGTACGGATACACCAGAATGTCCGCGGCCGTGTGAAGGTCTTCCAATTCGGATAAAGTCACGAAGCGAAGAGCCAGTTTGACGCTGTCGGATAACCCGAGCGCGGCAACCTGGTTTCTCACTTCCTCGAGCAACGCCTCGTCGCCGGTACCCACAATCGCAAGTTGTGCTTTGGGAGCGCTCTCGCAAACCTGCCGCCAGGCGTGGAGCAAAAACCCCACGCCTTTGTAGGGCCGCAGAATACCCTGCCAAAGCACCAGGCGAACGTCTTGCGGGATGCCCACGCGCTGGCGGGCGGCAGACTGAGTGATTGGTTGTCTGGGGGCCAGCAACTGGCCGTGCGGAATGACCGAAATGCGCGCGGCATCACAGCCGAACTCGTCTACTAGCCGCTGCCGCGCCGCGAAATCGTGGCAGATCAAGCCGCCGGCTAGCGCGTATAAGCGCCGGTAGAGAGAGCGATGTCGCTCGCCTTCGTCGTGCGGCAACACGTTGTGAACGGTATAGACAATCTGGATTCCCTGGCGCTTGGCGAAGCGCAGAAACCACAGCTCAAACGGCAATCCAAACAGCACCATGGGTACAAACTGCACATGCAGAATGTCGGGCTTGCGGCGGGTGAAACGCGCGGCCAGTACACACAGGTTGAAAAGACACTCGGCAGTCTTGAAGACGCGCCGCAACGGTCGTGGAATGCTCTTCAACCGGGAAACGATATCGAGGCCTGGAGCAGTGCGCAGGCCCATGCGCTCGAAGCAATCCGGGTCCAGATAGTAGCGGATGGCGCCAACCTCGAGTTGAATATCCGCGCGGTTGTCCAGCGCCTCGCACAAATGCCCGGTGTAATAAGGAACGATAGAGAGCAAGTCCATCATGAAAACACGCGTGGACGTTTTCACGCCGCGGGCGGACTTCCGCGCCACCGGCGATGCGATCTCAACTGGGGCCGTGCCTGGCAAGCGCTATGCCCTCACCAATCCCGGCCGCGCAAGCTTAGCCGTCGCGGTCGACGCCGCCGGCTTCCTTTCGGCCGGAGTCTCTGAAGAAAGTTCGCTGCATTTATATTCCGGAACCAGCAGCTTCATATGCGCCAAAGCGCCATCGCCATCTCGATTCCACAACAGATGCTGGAGTTCGGCGATCCACGGCGCGAGTTCCTGCAGGGTCAGGTGCCGGCCCTGAAAACTTCGAATCTTCGGATGGCCCGTGACCAGCATGTTTTCATCTTCAATTCGCAGCTCCTCTACGATCTTTTCGCCTGGCCGCGCCCCCGTGAAACGGATCTCGATATCGTCGTCCGGCTCAAAACCGGCGAGCCTGATCATGTTGCGAGCCAGGTCCACAATCTTGACTGGCGTCCCCATATCGAGCACGAAAATTTCCGAGCCCTTCCCCATGGCGGACGATTGCAGCACCAGTTGCACTGCCTCCTGCACAGTCATAAAGTAGCGGCGCATTTCCGGATGCGTCACCGTGACCGGGCCTCCGGTGGCGATCTGCTTTTGGAAGATCGGGACCACGCTCCCGTTGCTGACCAGAACATTTCCAAAGCGAACGCACACGCAACGGGTCTGCTTTACGCCAATTGCCAGGGGCGTTCGTTGCGCAGTGACCAGCAACTCGGCTACGCGCTTGGTGAGGCCCATCACGCTGGTAGGGTTGACAGCTTTGTCCGTGGAAATCAGCAGGAAGTTCGATACACCGGCTCGCCAGGCCGCCTGCACCAGATTCCACGTGCCTAGAACGTTATTGCGGACGGCCTCGCAAATCTGTCGTTCCATGAGGGGAACATGCTTATAAGCCGCGGCATGGTAGATGGAGTTTACCGAATGACTGTCGATAATTTGCTCCATCTGGCGCGCGTCGCGAATGTCGCCCACTTCCGCGGTGAGGGCGAGCGCGGGATACTTGCCGCGCAGATCGGCCTCCAGACGAAACAGTTCGCTTTCGGCCTGGTCGAGCGCGATCAGCAATCTCGGCTCGAACTGCGCGATCTGAAAGCACAGTTCGGTTCCGATGGATCCCGCGGCGCCCGTCACCAGAACGGACCGGCCGGATACGGTTCTCCGGACCAGTTCCAAATCCATATCCACCGGTTCGCGGCCCAGCAAGTCCGTGACGGAGATCTCGCGCATTTTGCCCACCGGAAGCTTGCCGCTGATCAGCTCTCCCAACCCGGGCACAATTCGGCAGGGAACGCTAGCGACACTTCCCTTGGCCACAGCGGCCCGGATCTGGCGCCCGGTTGCGGACGGCATGGCTACGGCAATTTCCTCGATTTTCTGCTTCCCTTCAACGCTCGCTTGGACAATCGAGGCAGCTTGGTCTCCGCCGCCGAAGACCGGCAGACCCATCAGTGTGGTGCCTTGTTTGCGCGAATCGTCATCCAGGAATCCAATCACCCGGTAGCCCAGCTTGGGGTTGTCGCGGATCTCGCGCGCCAGCGCCAGCCCCGCCACTCCCGCTCCATAAATCAGTAATCCCTTGGCGCCTTCATGCCGCTGCCAGCCAGTTCGAAATTCGCGCTGGAAGCGGAGAGTGAGCCGCGCGCCTCCGCTAAATAGAAAGCACAGTAGCAGGTCGAGTATGTATACCGAGCGCGGAAACTCCGCGCCAACGATGAGAAAGATCAAAACACTGGCTGTGGCGGACTCAATCAGATTTTGAAGCAGGACTCGCAACAAGTCGGACAAGCCTTGGTGGCGCCACCAGTTCTCTTTGTGCAGTCCGGCGCCCAGAAACAGCGCCAGCTTGACGGTCGCAACAATCAACAGGCCCCGGTAGAAACTCACGTGCTCAGCGGCCGGAATGTGGAAATCGAACCGCAGCAGCCAGGCGAGCCAGTAGGAGAGTCCGACGATCGAAATGTGGAACAGCGGGGTTGCGGCGCGCAACCGCCGAAGATCTCTCATCAAGTGGTCGACCCTCCAGCGCTTGAGATCGCGAAGGTCTTAGTCTTTCTGGTTTCGTGAATGATGTCCTTGACGGCCTCCGCGACGTAGACCACGTCTTCTTCCGTCATGGCGGGAAACAGAGGCAAGCTCACCAGCCGCGGATACAACTGCAATGCCGCGGGTGTGTGATTCTGGCCATCTTGGAGAAACGGAGCAAAAAATGGATGCAGCGGAATGGGAATGAAGTGGACGCTCGTGCTCACGCCCCGGTCGCGCAATAGGCTGATGAATTCGGCGCGATTGATGTCCAGTTTTTCCAAATGCAGACGCAGCATGTAGAGGTGCCAGGCATGCCGGCAATCCGGCTTGTCCGGAGCCAACTCAACCTCATCGACATCAGCCAGCAAACGATTGTAGAGGCCGGCGTAGCGCGTCCGCGTCTCCGTAAAAGCCTCCAATTTGCGCAATTGATGGATGCCGATGGCCGATTGCAGATCGCTCAGGTTGTACTTGAAGCCGGGCGCCAGCACCTCGTAGTACCAGTTGCCTTTATCGCTGTAGCGGTTCCAGGCGTCCTTGCTGATGCCGTGCAGGCACAGCACCTTCATGCGCTCGGCCAGATCTTCGCGATGAGTGGTCACCATGCCGCCCTCGCCCGTGGTCAGGTTCTTGGTGGCGTAAAAACTGAACGCCGCGGCGTCGCTATAGTCTCCGGACTCGGGGTTTCCCGCGCCGATTGGCCAGCCGCGATAATGCGCTCCCACGGCATGCGCGCAATCCTCAATCACCAGCAAGCGATGCCGCCGCGCCAACGACCAAATAGCGCTCATATCCGCGGGCAGGCCAGCCAGGTGTACCGGCAAAATCGCCCGTGTGCGTTCGGTGATGAGAGAAGCCACGGACTCCGGATCGAGATTGCCATCGGGCGAGACATCCGCGAGAACCGGCGTGGCGCCAGTGTGAAGAATCACATTCACCGACGCGCAGAACGTCAGCGGTGTAGTGATCACTTCCGTCCCCGGCCCGAGATGCAATGCACACAAGGCCAGATGCAGTGCAGCCGTACAGGAATTTACTGCCAGAGCGTTCGGAACGCCCAAGTATTCGCGGAACTCCCGCTCAAACTGGGCCGTGCGAGGACCAGTGGTCAGCCAACCCGATCTCAGCGTCGAGGTAACTTCATCGATCTCTTCTTGACCGATGCTCGGACGGTGAAAGGGTATGTGCCGCAGATTCATTTTTCCTCCGAAAACGTTTCATCTGTCTCTCTATTTGTGGACCAATGCTTTAAAGACAAAACCGACCGTGTCAAATACAATCCGCGCATCTGACCAGGGACTGCGCGTGGCTAGATACTCCAAATCGGACCGGAGTTTGTCCGGCATGAGATGGGTCACATAGTACTGCTCCGGCTCCGCTCCCGCCGGAATAACTTCCGATTCTTCGCCCGCCAGTTGAACGCGTCCGGTAACTCCCGGCTTCACGTCCAGAACCCGTCGTTGCTCGGCGGTATACAGCGCCACCATCCCGGGAGCCTCCGGCCGCGGCCCCACCAGCGTCATGTCGCCTAACAGGACATTGACAAACTGCGGCAATTCGTCAACCTTGGATACGCGTAGAAAGCGGCCCAACCGGGTGATGCGTGGATCTCGACTTCCAGTAATCGCCGGGCCCAGCTTGCCCGCGTTGGGGACCATGGTACGGAACTTCCACATCCGGAAACGGCGCCCTTGGAGACCACAGCGCTCCGCAAAGTACAACGGGCTACCCGGAGAATCGGCCACCACCGCCAACCCTGTCAGTAACAGCAGCGGAGCCAATCCGGCCAGAATCAAAGTCGAAACGAGAATGTCGACAGCGCGGCGCATGTTAGTAATCTCGTACTCCTCGCCAGGATTAGTCACCGGGTAATCCTCGCGAAAACCGAATTCGATGACGGTTTACCTTCGCCTTCGATTGCGAAGCGAAAAAGTCCGGCAAGGAATCCCAATCCATAGGAAACATGGAAAGCGCCAAACGCCCCGGGCAGATACGGAAGCGTATCCCACCCGGCTTTCCTGGCGGCAACTACGGAGGCCGTGACAATTCCCAAGATGTAAACTCCCGTCATAGTGAGCCAAAGCGCGCTGGTCCAGACAAACACCTCGCTCGCGCCAGTAATTGCACTCACGGCAAGAGTAAGTAGCAGCACGATGTGCGCCAACACAAAGCCCGCTGGTACTAAGTGACGCCACGACCCGGGCATGCGGTGCTTGCGAACAACCGCTACCTTCCAGAAACCGTACTGGAAGTACTGATGAAACAACGCGCGAATCGTTTTGCGAGGCGAATACCACGACACGATTGCCGGGCTTTGCCAGATCGTTCCACCCGCGCGCAGGAGCCGCAAATTGAATTCGTCATCCTGATTGCGGACCAGCGTCTCATCGAAGTCTCCAATCTTCTCGAAGACTTCGCGCCGCCAGCAGCCGTACGGAACAGTGTCGACATAGCCTTCAAAATCGGGGTCGTGAAAACGCGCTCCGCCGGTGGAAAAGCGTGAATGGTAAGCCGCGGCGATGGCGCGCGCTTTCACTCCGTGGGCTCGCGTTCTGGCCGGTCCACCCACGTTGTCCGCGCCGGTGCGCTCCAGCGCCTCAACACAGCGCAGACAATAGTCCGGCGAGTAACTGGTATGCGCGTCAAAGCGGAAAATAATCCGGCCCCGCGAAGCGGCGATGGCCGCGTTGAGACCGGTCGATACAATGCGTCCACGGTTGGCGAGCACGCGAATGCGCGAGTCTTCGGCGCTAATTCGATCGAGGATTTCGCGGGTTCCGTCGTCGCTCATACCGTCGGCGACGATCGCCTCCCAGTTCATGCGACCCATGTCCTGCCCGAGAATCGAGCGGACGAACTCCTCGATGTGGCCCGCCTCATTGCGGCAGGCGCAGACGATGGAAATATCCACGCTCTGGTTCATGCCGAATCCGCCCTGCCAGCGATAGCGGTAACCGGCTCCACGCGGCCGCAAAGCGCCCGTTCGTAGATCGCTCGATAGTTGCGCTCCATGGCTGCGGAAGAAAACGTGCGCTCGATCAGTTCCCGCCCGTTTGCGGCGCGTTCGGCGGCGGGCCCGGCGCTTTGCAGCGTTTGCAAAATCGCGTCCGCGAGAGCAACCGAATCACCCGCCTGCACCAGCAAACCCGTAATCCCGTGACGCACGGCGGAGGCAACCTCACCCACATCGGTGGCAATCACCGGACAACCTGCCGCAAGGCCTTCCAACAAGCACATGGGCATTGCCTCATCGAACGAGGGCAATACCAGAACATCGAATGATGCGTAAACTCCCGGCATGTCTGAGCGAGTTCCCATGAAGAACACGCGCTCGCCGATGCCCAGTTGATGGGCCAACGCCTGCCACTCGGCGCGGCACTGCCCTTCCCCAACAAATACAACAGCAGCGTCGGGAAAAGCGGCGAACACTCTCTTGGCCGCCTCTATGAGAACCGCCCCGCCCTTGCTGGCGATCAACCGGGCCACGCAGCCGATAACCTGCTTCGGCTCGCCAGGAAGTTCCCGCCGCAATGTGGGACTTGCATGTTGGAAGCGGCCCGCGTCGATTCCGTTCGCGATCACGGTGATTCTGTCGCGCGATGCGCCGGAGTGTTCCAGAATTGACGCCACGTTCTTCGAGGGCGTGGTCACCTGATCGAACCAGCGCAAAACCAAACGGTCCGCGGCTGCATAGGCGCGCATCGTCAAGCGGCGGTCGGGCCAATTGTGGCAGGTGGACACCAGAGGTATCCGCAGGCGCTGGGCGGCAGCGAACCCGTACCAATCCGCTTTGTAGCCATGGCAATGCAGAACGGAGGGGCGCTGTTGTTTCAGCAGCCGGCGCAGATGGCCGGCAGTGGATAGATCGATTCGTCCGGCACAGGGAATCGGATGCGTCTCGATTCCCCGCTCCGCTGCTTTCGCGCCGATTCCCTCGGCTTGGTCGTCGCGTTTTCGCGCATCGTCGAATACGGCAACTACAGGCCGGATACCGGCGCGGAGTTGCGCTTCCGCCAATGTCAGCAGCATGCTCTCGGCGCCATAAAACCCTTCGCTGCTAATCAACTGGATTACTTTCATGACAAGACAGCCTGTGGCTGATCCCAAATCGAGTCCCGCTCCGGAAGCTCCAGTTGGCTGGCCGGAGGCTCGTCGCGCTCCATCATCCAGCCACGCGCGGCGAGACCGGCAATCACCCACATGTACCCGTTCACTTGCAGGAAACTCCAGCGGTCTCCAAACATGTTCGCCACAATGGCGCACACCATCCATCCGGCGAGCCCTAAACCCAACGCGCGCACCAGCGGGTCCACCGCTCTCCAATGCAGCACCAGCCCCACCCAAAGCAACCGGAACACCAGGCAAAGGAACAACAACAACCCGAGTACGCCCGTTTCCACCAGAACCTTCACGAAGTAGTTGTGCGTATCTCTGTAAATGCCGACCCGGCCCATGTAGGCATAGGTATTGAAGCCGGTTCCAATCAAAGGGCTGGTGCTGAAAAGTTGCATCGCGTCTTCCCAGAGGCTGACGCGCGTTTCGGAGGAATGATCCAGTCCGCCGTCTTTGGCGTCCCAGGTCATGAATACGCGCTCACGAACGGCATTGGGCACCACCGCCGTCCAAACCAAGCCGAATACGACCATCAGCACAATCAGCTTGCGCGTCTTCATCAAACCTACGAAGAGGAACCCAATCGCCAGGGCCGCATAGCCGCCGCGCGATAGGCTGTAGGTCAGGCAGAAAACTGACGCGGCTGTAAGAACTCCGTAGCCCCAGCGGAACAGGAGCCTCTTCTCGTAGAGGGCGAGCACCAAGGCAAAAGTGGCGAATTGCGCTTCAAAAGCCGCTAAGCCATTTACGCCCGCATACCCCATCGCGCCCGGATCGCGCAAATCTTCGGAATACTCAGTGAAGTCGCGATTGGACACCGTGCTCCAGAAGCTTTTGTCGACTGCCACCGCACCTAGGCACATCAACGCCACCAGAATCACAATCTGCTTCCGGTTTTCGACCGCCGCGGCGGTCAAGAACAAAAAGCCCGGCATCAAAATGTACTCACGCCAGTCGGCAAACCGCTCGTCATGAGCGAGAAAGAATGGAAGCGGCTGCTTGAGAAACACCGAACCCCAGCACAAAGAGGCGAACGTGAAGACACAAAAAACGATGAGAACGGTGTTCCAAGGCGTTCGACCGAGCAGCGGCCTTCGCTTGAGCAGCAACCCCAGTGCGACGGCTAGAAGAGTGATACCCACCACGCTGCCGCCTAGCGGATAATCCTGCAACCGGTATCGGATCGTCTGGAGAGGGATCATGGGCACCAGAACATACAGCCCCGCCAGCGGCCGCTTGAATATGCTGTAAAGCACCAGCACAATCGCGAGAAAATACAATATGCCGCCGAGATATCCCTCGAGGCCGAAGTTAATCATGCGGTTTCCTGGCGAACCGGGATGGCGGCGCCGCGACTGGTCTTCGCGGCTTCTCTGGCCGCGCGCCGCATCGCCAGCCAGATCTTCCAAACCGTCGCATATTCAAACATGGCCACGGAAAACCGGCCGCTCAACCCCACCAGGTCTTCCTGCTGAATATGGGCCCGCGGGATGACCAACGGATCGGTCTCAGGCACCCAAGCCTCGCGCTTGGTGGTAAATCCCCGCCGGAATCCTTGCCGCGCCAGCTCACCTCGCACCTCGGGCGACCAGTCTCCATTGGGGTATGCGAACAGATCGCACTCGCAACCCAGCATCGTCTCTAACTTGTGCTTTGACTCCCTGATCTCCTGAGCGGCCTCATCCAGCGGCACCGCGCTCAATATCGGATGGCAGTGGCTATGTGAACCGAAACGAATGCCATTGCGATGCATCTCGCGCACCTGCCCCCAATCGAGCGTCGCGTCCACCAGGTGAGTTTCGGCTGCATCGTCATTGGGCGATTGACTGAGCAACATGCTTACGTGCCGTTCCCTCGCATCCGGGGAGCAGTACTTCAAGCTCTCGACCAGTGCCTCAATCAAATTCTCTGCCCGTTTTCCACACCTGCGGCGCATCGAGGGCCGTAACGCCCGGCGCACTTGTTCGGGCCAAAATGGCGAACTTTGGCCCGCCAGGCCGGTACAGAGAAACACCGTGGCCGGGATTCCGCTCGCGCGCAGGATGGGCAGCGCGTGAATGTAGTTGTCCTGCCACCCGTCGTCGATGGTGAAGGCCATTCGCGGGCGCTTCGTCACCGTGCCGGGCACGGCGTCGTAAACGTCCACCGATTCGTAGTGGTCCGAAATGTAGCGAACCAGCTTCGAAAAGGTGCGCTGCCGGACCACAATAAACGGCAAACTGTCGGTCTTTTCAAAAGCGTCGTCCCCCAGGATGCGGTGAAAGGTCACTACCACGATGGCCCCGCTGCGCCGCAGTTCCCGTTTCGCCCACCAGATCGCTCCGGTCAGGTACAAGGTCCGAACCCACATCGCTTGCGCCAAATTGTGAACCGCGTCCAAGAGGCGGCCGATGTAATACAACCAATCGGATGATGCCGGTCTCACGATGCCATCCTGTGCTTGAGTGAGCGCAGCCGGTCGTACATCCAGACCCGCGGCCCGCGGCGGCGGATGCGGGTCCAAACCAACTGGCGCCGGCCGGTGGACATCCACTCTTTATAAGCGGAATCACCCGCGAGAAAATCGAATTCGTCGAGGCCGGCTGCGCGGTTGTATTCAATGGCCAGAGCCAGAGTGACCACGCCCGGGCTCAAGCGCTTGTCATCGGTGTAATTGTATCCGCATTGATAGAAATAGGCTTTGTTCTGATGTACCAGGTTATAGAGCACTCCAACAGTCTGGCCGCCCGCCGTGACGCGGAGCATCTGAATTTTGCCGCCCGCAAAGCTTTTTTGGACAAAGCTCCTATGAAAGGCCGAAAAGCGGCTGGATTTCCACACTCCGCGGCGCCCCAGCGCATCAAATCGCCGGCTGTTGAGAATGGCCAGTTCATCCAGCATCGCCAGCGCTTCCTCCGCGTCAGCCGCCGCCTGTATCCGCAACTCCCCAAGCCGCGCGTGATAGCTGATCTTCCGCTGCACATATTTGCCGCGGCCGGCTCCCAACGCTTTGCTATAGGCAACGCCGGAAGTTCGCAGGGCGGCCAAATCCACGTGATAGCTGGCTTGCCATTCTTCTTCGATGTCAAACCCGGCGAACTGCATTTTCAACACATCGTAGGCAATCCCGGAACAGAAGCCATCCAGTCTGCACTCATCCCAGGATTCGCCGATCAGATATTCAACCAAAGCGCTGGCGGTTACGCTCTGCCAGCCGGGACGGCACAAGATGTCGTTCAGCTCCACGTAGAGCGTGTCCGCGGCCGGCTCGCCGGAAGCATTCAGAGAGACTTTCCGCAAAGGTTGGGCCAGCGACGGCGCAGTGTGAACCACCAGGCACGCGCCGATATCGTGGCCGTCGGCGCGGAACGACACCAGAGATGCGTTCACGATGTCGCTAAATGTCTCGATCCACGTTTCAATCCAAAGCGGGGAAAGAAAAATCGAGTACTCAGCCCCCTCGGCAAGCTTTTCCCAGCGCGCGGCAAACCTCGGCCAGTTCGAGGTTGGCTCGACGATTCGCTCCAGCGGACCCAACGCACGCGGTATGGACAAACGCGACAAACTCCCGCTACTGAGGGGCAGACTCATGTTCAACGAACTAGCAGTTCTTGCCTTCGGCGGCAGCCTTCAGGGGCAGACCGCCGTTGGCGTTCTCTTGCCGTTCAAACAACCACTCGACGTCGCTCTCGAGCGCCGTGGCGATTCTAAGGCGCAGGTCGGCGCTCGGTTCGCGAAAGCCATTCACCACTTTGCTCAGAACCGTTTCGTCGATCTCCAGCATCTTGGCCAGCCGGTTCTGACGGATACCGGACCTCCACAATTGCAATTTGAGGTTTGGATACATCGTGAGACCCAATTCGGTTACAGCTCCGGATCTTTCTGCGTGTAGTAATAATCGTTGTCCCGGTTGCCCCAAAGAAACCAATCCGGGACCGCGTTCAACAGCGTCCCCAGCAGCTTTTCCTTGGGCACGGTTTCTAATGCCTTGTGAAACAAAGATCGCTTGGTATGATCTGGCCGCAAAACCAGCAGCACGGAGTCGCTCACTTGTTGTACGAGCTGAAAATCCGCAACCGCCGCAACCGGCGTGGTGTCGATAATGACGTATGAAAAACTCGCGCGCAGCCGGTCGCTAATCCGTTTCCATTGCATCGAATCCAGCAGCTCGGCCGGATTGCCGCCGGTTTCCCCGCAGGGCAGCACGTGCAGATTCGGAATCTCTTCCACCCGTACGATTGCCTCTTCTAAAGAGCACTTTCCGCGCAGCGCTTCGGTCAGACCGGGGGAAACTGGAATACCCAGCGAAGCGGCAATTTTACACTGCCGCAGATCTCCGTCCACCAATAGCACGCTGGCCCCGGTCTTCAATGACAAGGTGCCCGCCAGGTTTATGGAGGTCACGGTCTTTCCGTCGCCCGGGCTGGCGCTCGAGATGGCGATTATCTTGGGACGAGCCGGATGCAAAAGAATGTTGGTGCGGAGCATCCGGTACTGCTCAGCGGTCCGGCTGTCTGATCCGTCGAAGGGACACAGCGGTCCATTTGCCAGGTTTAGCGTGACGGTCCGATAGTTCACTGGCTTAGGATCGGATACCGCCGGGTCGGACAGGAAACCGCCATCCGTGAGCGCGCTGCTCGAATTCTCGATGGAATCCACCAGCGCCGTCGTCGCGGAATCATCGCGCTGCTTTAGCGCTGAAAAGAATCGACTCACTTCTTCCTCCATTTGGCGAAAAGCCGATTGGCAAAAAGACGATTGGTGAAAACTTGGCCAACGCGCGGGGAAATTCCGTTCGCATGTATGGTCACCAGATTGAAGTGCGCCAGCCAGCTCATGACCGGCGACGCTTTCTGCGGTTCAGGACCGTGACGGTCGAGTTTTCGCACACGCACCGGCTCCTGAAGAACATTGGCCGGCAGCGCCGGCGCAGCAGTGCGAGGTGTTGGCGCGGAAAGTGGCGGCGGCATTGGCGGCACTAGGGGCGGCGGAGTGATTGGCGCCTTCACCGCCGTTCGTTCCGATCGTTGAAACACAGATGGCCGCGGGCGCGTGGCTGCCTGGGCCCGAACTCTTTCGCTGTCGACCAGGATGTCTGGT
>DATFZA010000050.1:0-3314 GCA_035314765.1 Bryobacteraceae bacterium | reverse complement strand
GCCGATTACGATTACGGAAGCCTCGCTCGGCGCAAAAATTGAAGTGCCCACCATCGATGGCAAAGCGCTGCTAAAGATTCCGCAAGGCACGCAAAACGGCCAAAAACTCCGGCTGCGGGAAAAGGGCGTCGCCAACTCCCGGAAAACCAAGCGCGGAGACGAAATTGTGGAAGTGATTCTGCACGGACCCAAAGTGCACGACGAGCGCTCCAAGGAAATCCTGCGCGAGTTGGCCCAGTTGAACCCGGAAGATCCCCGGGAAGAATTGTGGAACAAGGTCTAAATGCTTAGTGCGCGCACAACTCGAATTCCGCGTCCCGACGATTCCCACCGCGCCGCGACAATTCCGAACCGCGACCGTGAGGGAGCGGTGCAAGTGCTGAACAAGGTGTAGACTAATGCCCAAACCAAGATCCAGAGCGGCTTACATGATCTCCGCGGTTGCGGAGCAATATCAAATTCATCCGCAAACCCTTCGCCTTTATGAGCGCGAAGGCCTCCTCGCGCCCTCTCGCAGCGAAGGCAACACGCGCCTTTACACCGACGAAGATCTGGAGCGCCTGGAAGTGATTCTCAAACTCACCCGCGACCTGGGCGTGAACCTCGCTGGCGTCGAAATCATCATGAACATGCGCGAGAAAATGGCCGCCATGCAGCACCAGATCGAGCAGTTCGTCGAGACCCTAAACCACGAGTTGATCTCCCAAGCCCGCCGCGGCAACCCCGCTGAAGAGTCTCAATCCCTGATCCCAGTCTTCCAGATGCGTCCGCCGGCGATCGTCGAAAAGCGCCCCAAGCGAACCAAGTAACTACTCGCCCCCGCTCAGCGCTTTCACATACCGGTAGTACATCGCCACGCCATCGTAGAACGATTCCACGCGCACCCGCTCGTCTTTTCCGTGCGCGCGAATATCGTCCAGATCGACGGCAATCCCCGACACCCCGTAAGTCGGTATGCCCGCCGGATTGGTGTAGATGGCATCGGACGCACCGGTCGCCATGGTGGGCACTACCGGAGCGCCCGGCCATAGATGATCCGCAATTCTTTCCAGCGGTTTCATGACATCGGCCCGCATCGGTTCCGGTTTCGCCGGAGCGCGGTCCGGCGCGGTATCGCTGGCGTGGCCGTTGTCGGCGACATAGCGCACCTGGATCGCCGGATCGGCAAACACGCGGATCAATTCCTGCCGCACTTCTTCCTTGGAGTGCCCCGGCAAAATCCGGCAGTTCACATTGGCGCGCGCCATCTGCGGCAATGCGTTATTGGCATGCCCCGCATCCAGCCGCGTCGCCACGCACGTGGTGTGTAAAGTCGAGTTGTTGATCGGATCGGCCGACAGCCTCTTCACGGCTTCGGCATCCGGCGCGGGCTTCAGCACCTCGCGCATGTCCGAAGCTATTCCCGGCGGAACAACGCCAGCCGTCTTTTCAAAGTACGCCCGCGTAATCTCGTTCAGCTCCAGCGGAAACCGGTAATGTTCCAGCCGCGCCAGCGCATCGGCAATATGATAGATCGCATTGTCGGGAACCGGCAGGGAACTGTGCCCTCCCGGATTGACGGCCTTCAGCTCATAGTCGGCATACAGCTTCTCCGTCGCATCCACCGAAACCAGGAGTGGCTTGCCCTTGACAGTGTAGACCCCTCCGCCATCGTGATTGATCGCAAACTCGGCGTCCACCAGTTCCCGATGATGCTTGGTGAGCCAATCTGCGCCGTTCGACTGCCCGCCTTCTTCGTCCGCCGTCAACATCAGAATCAAATCGCGATCCGGTGTATAGCCTTCTTTCTTGAGCCGGATGAACGTAGTGATCATGACCGCATCGCCGGACTTCATGTCCTGCGTCCCGCGCCCATAGAAATAACCGTCTTTCTCCAAGAACTGGAACGGATCGTAGGTCCAGTCCTCGCGCCGCGCCTCCACCACATCCAGATGCCCCATAAACAAAATGGGTTTGTGCGCGCCGGTCCCGTGCAGCCGCGCCACCATATTCCCTTTGCGCGAATTCGGCCCCAGCACCACGACATCCTGGGCTGCAAAGCCAGCGTCCCGCAGCCGCTTGGCCATCGCCTCCGCCGCCACAGTCGTGCTCCCCACCGAATCGGTTGTATTGACCTCGATCAACTGCTGGAAAATGTCACGCGACAACTGCCGGTAAGCCGGATCCAAGTCGGCGCCCAAAGCACCGGCAATCAAAGAGAGAACGAGCGCAAAGCGGCCAGGAGACATATTGCAATCATCACACGCTCCCTCTTCCGTTGTGGGGCAGGTTATTAACCTGCGGCCGATTATTAATCGGCCTTGAGCGGGTTACAACATCTCCGAAACTGCCTGCTTAGCGCACCACCGGGTTGAGAATCACCTCACCGGCCGTGTTGTGAAAATAGATCGCTCGAAACAAATGCGCCGGAAGAATCCCCGTGGAACGCGATGGCGCCACCAGCGCCAAGCCAGGACTCAGGATGTGACCGTCCACCACAATGACGCCGACGTGAGTAGACTGCACGCTGCCAGTACCGGCGTGGGTGGTTAGCTGTACGTCCTCCCCCAACCGGCTGCCAGCGCTGATTATCAGCTCGCCCGGAATCAAAGGTAACGACGCGCCAGAATCCAACACCAGATCGCGCGTGCCCCGCCCTGGAATCGTTCCGGCGACCAGGCACCGTTCCTTTTCAAGACCACAGCGCACAGAACGGCCACCCGGGACTCGGCCCTCGGATAGATCGAATTGGATTTTGCGATGCTGATAATCGAGCAGATAATCCACCCGCGAAAGCACGTTCTGGCCGAGCACCCCTTCGGCGTCGATCAAGTCCCGAGGCAGTTGAGCGCCCGTTAGCAACATCACTTCTACATCGCGAAAATTCGCCGACCCGATGCTGAGGTCGTTCAGTTTGCCGACCGGCACCGTAGTTTCGTCGAAGATCGTCAGCATGGTTGTGCGTCGCAACAGCGGGAGGCTCAGCCGCCGCGCAATGCGCTGGTCAAGCAAAGAGAGGGAGGCTCCGGTGTCGACGATCATCCGGTAAGGCCCAGTGCCGTTGAGATAAACGTTGACGACTGGAATCCGATGGACGAGCTTCAGCGGCACGATCACAGGCTCGGCGCTCAAGGGCAGAAGCGCCGCGATGAGTGCCAGCCGAAACATTACGAAGATATTACAGTATGGTTACATTTGTGTCAATCATCATTCTATAGCATTCTATGGCTAGCATCGAAACGCTGAGTGGCGCCCCGCGAACACGACCCAACCCCGTGCGCCCGCTACAATCGGGAAGATGACCAGATTGGCATGCGCTTGGCTCTGTCTCACCG
>DATFZA010000049.1:0-2690 GCA_035314765.1 Bryobacteraceae bacterium | reverse complement strand
CTTGACTTAAAATTACGATCGTAATACTATCCGCCGCATGCGTTACTCAGCCGGACACAAGCAGCAGACCAGCGAGCGGATTCTTCGCGCCGCGGGTCGGCTTTTCCGCAAGCAAGGTTACGCTGCGACTGGCGTCGACGCCGTGATGAAATCGGCTGACCTGACCGCTGGCGGTTTCTACTCTCACTTTCGCTCCAAGCAAGATCTGCTGGCCGAAACGCTGGACGCGATTTTTCGCAGTGCGAAGAATGACTGGCCTGAGCCGTTGAACCAGTTACGAGGCCGCGAGTGGCTTCGAGCGTTTGCGTGGTTTTACCTCAGCGATCAGCATCGCGATACACCCGACCGCGGATGTCCGATGCCGGCGCTGGCCGCAGAAGTCGCGAGGGTCGGCGGAAAGCCGCGCGAGGTCTTCGAACGTCACCTGCGCAGGGTATTTGACTCCATCGCGGAGCAATTCGACGGCGAGCATCCGGATCGCGAACGCGCGATCCGCACGATGGCGTTATGCCTGGGTGGATTAACGCTGGCGCGGGCGGTGAATGACGGCGCGCTGTCGGAAGAAATTCTCGGCGCGTGCAGGGAAGCGGTGATTGAGCAAGTCGCGCCGGACAAGCAGAACCGCGAGTCGCAACCAGAGTCTGTTTTCAATACGTATTGTGCTGCTGGGGGGCGCGGCGATTTCGGGCCCTGATGTATCTAACCAAAAACTTCACAAAAGAAATCCCGGGTCTGAGTCCGGGAACAAAAGGAGACAGTGCATGTCAAACGAACTGCAGACATTCCTGAACGTATGGGACGAAGAAGCCAACAAATCTGCCGCGATGCTGCGGGCATTGCCGGTGGACCAATATGATTTCCGGCCGGACGCGGGCGGAAGGTCGCTGGGCGAGTTGGGATGGCACCTGGCAGAAGCCGAGGCGTACATGACGTATGGCATCGAACGGGGTGTATTCGAGATGGGCGCCAGGCCGCCGGGGATGGAACGGCCAAGGACTGTCGAGGCTCTGGCTCCTGGCTTTGAACGTGTCCATCAAGACGCCGTGCAACGGGTCAAGAAACTGACTGGGACCGACCTGGACCGGGAGATCATGTTCTTCACCGGCAGTCCTGTGACGGTCCGGCAGATTCTTTGGACGATGCTGCTGCACCATGAGATCCATCATCGCGGACAGTTGTCGTTGATGTGTCGGCTAGCCGGAGGCTGCGCACCGGCTCCCTACGGGCCGAACCGGGAGGAGATGGCGAAGCTGCGGGAGAGGATGGCAGCAGCGGCAAAGTAACGGGCGCGATAAATCCCACCCTGTCGTCAGCCGCGGCGGACGACAAGGGTGGGGCACCCCCTCTAAAAAAGTTGATCTAACATCTGAAGTCGAAACGGTGGGCCCACCCGTCCAATTGGATGTCGAACTCTCGCAATACGAGCATGTGATTGCGGCCATCGGCCAACCTGAGACGAGCCAGCACGCTGGTTGTGGACGGCCAGCGAACGAACTGTTCTCACACCGAAAATGTGCTGCTCTGAATAAACGCGCTGGATATTTTAGTATGGAGCGTTGCCGCAGATGATACTTCGCGGCAGGAGGCAATCATGAAGGCGATTCGTGTGCATCAGTTTGGCGGGCCTGAGGTGTTGAAGTTGGCGGAAGTTCCTGACCTGCATCTGGGACTGGGACAGGTGGTCGTGCAGGTGCGCGCGGTGGGCGTGAATCCGGTGGAGGTGTACGTGCGCGCTGGCACCTACGCGATGAAGCCCACGCTCCCATACACACCGGGAACCGATGCCGCGGGAGTGGTGGCGTCGGTGGGAGAGGGAGTAGCTGGGGTCAAGGTCGGCGACCGCGTGTACACATCGGGATCGCTGAGTGGCACGTATGCCGAGCAGACATTGTGCACCGAGTCTCAGGTGCATCCGCTGCCGGGAAACGTCAGCTTCGAGCAGGGCGCCGCGATGGGCATCCCGTACGGTACGGCGTATCGCGCACTTTTCCAGCGTGGTGGCGGAAGGCGCGGGGAAGAAGTGCTGGTCCATGGCGCGAGCGGCGGCGTTGGCACTGCGGCGGTGCAACTGGCACGCGCCTCCGGATTGCTGGTGATGGGGACCGCCGGCACCGATGCCGGACTGAAGCTGGTGAAGGAGCAGGGCGCGCATCATGCGGTGAATCACAACGCGGCGGGCTATCTCGACGAACTGATGAAGCTGACCGGCGGTCGCGGTTTCGACTTGATCGTCGAGATGCTGGCCAACAAGAACCTGGCGAATGACCTTGGACTTCTGGCCAAGAAGGGGCGGGTCGTAGTGGTCGGTAGCAGAGGTTCGATCGAGATCAATCCTCGGGATGCGATGTCGCGCGAGGCCGACATTCGCGGCATGACACTGGGCGGGGCCACCGAGCAGGAGCTGCGTGACATCCATGCCGCGCTGGGCGCGGGGCTGGAGAACAGCACCCTTCGTCCGGTGATCGGAAAGACGTTTCCACTGGCCGAGGCAGCCCGGGCCCATGAAGAAATCATGAAACCCTCGGGAGCGCTGGGGAAGATCGTGCTGGTAGTGTAGCGATCGGTGGAAGCGCGGGCCTTTAGGCCTGCGAAGTATGCGGTTCCCAAAAAACGGCCTTTAGGCGTGGCGCGTTACGCTTCGATTTTTGAGATAAGCTGTAGGGCATCGTACCGCAAAAAGAGGTCCTTCG
>DATFZA010000048.1:0-7710 GCA_035314765.1 Bryobacteraceae bacterium | reverse complement strand
GAACGCGGGGATCAGGCGATCGCCGAGGGCCGGGATGCAGTGCATGATTTACGTTCCTCGACGGACCTTGCAGCGATCTGGCGCAGGCGGTGACGGCCTTGGGCGACGAACTGGCTTCGGAGGATTCCGTGACCTTTCGAGTGGTGGTGGAAGGCCAACCCCGGAACCTGCATCCGATTCTCCGGGACGAGAGCTACCGCATTGCCCGGGAGGCGGTGCGAAACGCGTTCCGCCATTCTCAGGCGAGCCGGATAGAAGCGGAGATTACGTATGGCGAAACGCTGCTCCGGTTGCGGATTCGCGATAATGGACGAGACATCGATCCGGGAATCGCGGATGTGGGCCGCGGAGGTCATTACGGTCTGCCTGGAATGCGCGAACGCGCCAAGCAAGTCGGCGCGCAGTTCAACGTCTGGAGTGGGATTGGAGCTGGCACGGAGATAGACTTGAGTATTCCCGGCTCGATTGCATACGGGACATCTCCCGATCGCACAAGTTGGTGATACAGGTTTCGGTCTGGGAAGGCAAAGAAGATTCATGAGCAATGATCCTGGTCTGATTCGAGTACTTTCCGTAGACGACCACGCCCTCCTCCGCGAGGGCATTGCCGCACTCGTCGCCAGTCAATCGGATATGGAGTTGGTCGCGGAAGCCGCCAACGGGCGTGAGGCGGTCGAACAGTTCCGAAAACACGTTCCCGACGTCACGCTCATGGACTTGCAGATGCCGGAGCTGAACGGCTTCGATGCAATGGGGGCAATTCGCGGCGAGTTCCCGGACGCACGAATCATCGTGCTGACCACTTATGCTGGCGATGTCCAGGTTATGCGCGCTCTCAAAGCCGGCGCACGGGCTTACCTCCTGAAAGGTCTCTTGCGAAAGGAGCTGATCGAGACGATCCGTGCAGTTCATGCCGGGCACAAGCGTGTGCCGCCGGAGGTCGCGGCCGAAATCGCCGAACATGCCCTAGACGATGTCCTGACCTTACGCGAAATCGACGTCCTCCGGTTGATCGCGGGCGGAAATTCGAACAAGGAGATCGCGGCGCAGCTCTCGATCACCGAGGAAACGGTTAAGGGGCACGTCAAGAACGTTCTCGCGAAGCTTGGAGCCAATGACCGGACCCACGCGGTCACGATTGCGTTGAAGCGCGGAATTATAGATCTATAGCCTTGCAATGTGGCCCTTGTTTAGCCCGAACGTCAGTGGAGGGGAGCTTAGCCCTTCCCCCAACTAACCTGAAACGTACGAACTCCAAGCACCCCTCGAAAGAGGGGTGGCTGATCCGCGCTATCTAGGGTTTCGAGCCATGTGCGCAATTACATACCTTTAAGATGGGTTTGTTTTCTGCAACGTTTATTCTCCACATTTCCTGACGGTTCGCCCGGGACAGGTCTTTTCTGCCTACGGCTGGGAACCGGCATTCCCTTAATCCTTCTTGCGACCGCGGACGTGTCACCGGTGCCCCTGGTCGCGGCCACAGCGGGTGTTCTTATGCTCGCTGGTTTGTGGACGCCGATCGCCGGAGCCGTGATTGCGGTCACCGAGGTATGGCTCGTTTTCGCGCATCATTTCCCGCTTCATTTCTTGCAACCGGACGATCCGTGGGTTCACTTCCTGCTGGCCCTGCTGGGCGTGGGGCTGGCGCTGCTCGGCCCCGGGGCTTGGTCCGTGGATGCCCGCCTTTTTGGAAGGAAGCTTTTCGTTCATCAGGATCGGGGTCGGGGTGGTAATAGCCCCCCCCAAAAGTGGTGAAATTACCATGCCGATCCAGGGGGACAAATCGGACTCGATGTGGGGTTGTTCGCGGACGAAACTGGCTCCACAATCAGTTAGATGAATGAGAGGAACTGGCAACAATGACCGTCGTAAACATCCGTTCCGTTCCGAATTTCCGGTCTGGGTTCTGCGTGCAACCAGAACAATCGCGTCCCACGGCTGGCAATCTCAGCATTGTAAGCGCGGGCTCAAAGTTGTTCGATCCGTTCCGGCTGGATACCGTCAATCAGTGTCTCTGGCGGCGCAAGGTTGACGGCGAGGAAGAGCGCATCCTGCTAAAGCCGAAAGTGTTCGCCATCCTGCGCTATTTGGTGGATCACGCCGGACGCCTGGTGACCCAGGACGAACTCCTGGGAGCCGTTTGGCCGGATACCTTTGTGCAACCCGAGGTCCTGAAGCGGCACGTCTTCGACATTCGAAACGTGCTGGGAGACGATTCCAAGAGGCCGGTTTATATCGAGACCTTGCCCCGGCGCGGATACCAGTTCATGGCGCCCGTTCGCAGCGCATCACCTAATGTAATCTCCGCGAATGTATTCTCCGCGGGCGAATCCTCAGCCTATGAACATTCCTCCTCGGATGTCCTGGCGCAAACCAAGCTAGTGGGAAGAGACCGGCCGCTCCGTGAGTTGCGAACTTCCCTTGGCGGCGCGTTGAGAGGACAGCGGCAGATCGTGTTCGTTACGGGCGAACTGGGCATCGGAAAGACTACCCTGGTCGACGAATTTCAGCGGCAGGCAGCGCCCTGCGCCCCTATGCGGATTGGCAGAGGGCAATGCGTGGAAGGTTTCGGCGGCAAGGAACCCTATTACCCGATGCTGGAAGCGCTGGGTGAACTGTGTCGCGGCCCCGAAGGAGATTCCGTAGTCCGGATCCTCGCCGCGCAGGCTCCTACCTGGTTGGTGCAATTCCCTTCCCTGGTCAAACGGCAAGAACGCGAGAGCCTGGAGCGCGAAATCGCCGGCGCCACCAAACAGAGAATGCTGCGTGAGATCGGCGTGGCCCTCGAGACCATCGCCTCAGAAACTCCGCTACTGCTGGTTTTCGAGGATCTGCATTGGGCGGATCCCTCGACGGTGGATCTAATTTCGGCGCTCGCGCGCGGGCGAGGCACTGCGAAGCTGATGGTGATCGGCACCTTTCGTCCGGTCGACCTGGCGCTTGTGCGCCATCCCCTAAGAGCTGTCGCGCAAGATCTGTTGGTTCATCAGCTGTGCCAGGAGTTCACTCTAGAGCCGTTGACGGAGACGGATATAGCCGCGTACCTGGGCGGCGAGCCGACCGATGCAAAGGTACTCGACGGTCTGGCCGCGTTGCTCTACGAGCGCTCGGAGGGTAATCCGTTGTTCATGGTGGCTGCTCTGGAGCACATGGCTCAGCGAGGTTTCGTCGCGAACGAGAATGGAACCTGGACGCTGAATGTGCCGGTGGAGGAAATCGATCTGGAGGTGCCGGAAAATCTGCATCAGATGATCGAAGCCCGGATCGAGCGGCTGAGCGAAGAGGAGCGTCGTGCTTTGGAGGTTGCGAGCGTCGCTGGAGTTTCGTTCTGCTCGGCGGTCAGCGCCACCGCGGGGGACATGGACGTGGAGAACTTCGAAACCTTGTGCGAAGGACTGTCGCGCAGGCGGCAGAAAGTGCGTTCGGCGGACGTCCGGCGTTTCCCGGACGGAACAGCCTCCAGTTGCTACCAATTCGCGCATGCCTTGTATCGCGAGGTGTTGTACAGACGCCAATCGCCAGGGCGCCGGGCCAAGTTACATCTGCACGTCGCCGAGCGGCTCGAGGCACTTTACCGGCAGCGGCCCGCCGAAGCTGCCTCAGAGCTGGCGAATCACTTCGAGAAAGGCGGAGATTGCCTGCGCGCCAGGAAGTACCTGCAGCTTGCAGCGGATACCGCGGGGCGGCGATGCCGGCAAGCAGTAGAGATTCTCGAGCGTTCTCGATCTGAAATAAGGGCCTTGAGTTCCACCGGCGCGTTCGCCGCCCAGGGCGGATTTTAGAGAGCAAGGCCGCCCAACAAAAGGGAGGGCTCGCCGCTCCTATCATCTGAAAGCCGCAACCTGCGGCGCCGAGAGGATGGATGAACAAGAAAAGTTTGATCATGACGAGCGTGTTAGCCGGCGCCTCGTTCATCGGTTGCGCCCAGGAACTGCCGGCACAGGCGGCGACAGCCTCCGGTTCAACGGCCTCCGACGAAGATATCAATTTGTTCCGAAAGGACGTCAGGTCGCTAAAGAAGCAAATTGTCGCTGCCAACATGGACCTGACCGATACTGAAGCGCAACAGTTCTGGCCGATCTACGATCGGTACACCGCGGAATTGGCCGCCATCACCGACGCGAAGTATGCGCTGCTCACGGACTACGCTCAGAATTACACCACGATGACCGGCGAGCAAGCAGAGCGCTACATCCAAGGGAGGGCGGCCGTCGAGCAGTCCATCATGCAACTGCGGCTGAAAAACATTCCGGCGTTTCGCAAGGTATTGTCCGCCAAATCGACTGCGTTGTTCTTCCAATTGGATTGGCGTCTGGGGCTGATCATGGACTTGCAGTTAGCTTCGCAAACACCCCTCATCGAGCCCTGATCAGAGGGTTTCAACAAGTGCGGAGAACACACCGGTCGCTTTGGAGGAACTGCCTGCAACTCGTTGATAGCATTCGTGGCGGAAAGGGCAGTTCCTCTTTGTGTGGAGCCGCATCGCGGCACTCCCGCTCTCCAGAAACCCATTCCGGAAGTGGTCGATTTGACTGCCTTTATGCATTTGTTCAGAATCCGCAAAATCCGTGCTCCTGCGGACGCAGTTACTGATACTTGTGACGGCCCGCTGCGGGTCGCCCTCGCTAGAGCCTGAGCCACGAGATGCGGCTGACTGCTTGAATCGAGTAGCACCTCCGTCTAACCCCTAACCAAGGTCGCCTTGAATCTCTTTCTTGACGGCCTCGACGATGAACTGTTCCGCCGTAGCCCGCGATGCCGCCAGTTGCCGGTCTGGAAGGCTGTTGGCCGGCCCACCGGTGTGCGGTCACTGTCATCGAGGAGTGTTAGAATTCATGGGCGAACGGTGAGCTGGATTGAACATATCGTTGCTGACCATTGGGGCTATGGGCGACACTCAACCATTCGTCTCGCTCGGAGTGCGGCTCAAGCAACTAGGACATAACGTCAGACTGGCGGCTCGGCCGGACTTCGCTGCCCTCGCGGCCTCATACGATATTGAGTTCGCTCCGCTGGGGAACCCATACAAGTCATTGCTGAGGAGTGAAGAGGTAGCGGCGGGTATTGGCTCAGGGAACATGCTCAAGCTGGTCAAGGAAGCCTTGAACTCGAAACAAAGAAGGACTTTCTTCGATCGGCTCGACACCGATGCCTTGCGGGCAGTCGAGGGCGCCGAGGCCATCATCTACAAGAGCAGTTGGATTCCCTTTTCCAGTATCGCGGAGAAACTGGGTGTTCCCTCAGCAGCCGCGATGTTCATGCCGCTTACCAGGACGGGTTCCTTTCCCAGCTTTCTCATAGGTGGTGGAAAAGATCGCGGCGGGACGATCAATTCGTTGATTTGGCGAATGACGGAGCAATTTGTCTGGCAGGTGGCGCGGAAGTTTGACAACAAGATGCGGCATGATCTCCTGGACCTTACGCCGTTGCCATTCTGGGGCCCTTCTGCCCGGCACTTTGAACGGACCCCGCTCCTCTACGCCTACAGTCCTACCGTACTGCCTCGTCCCACGGACTGGCCAGGCCGCATTCACGTGACGGGTTTCTGGTTCTCCGATCCACCCCCAGGCTGGACGCCCCCATCTGACTTGGCCGCCTTTTTGGAGAACGGGCCACCTCCCGTCTATGTGGGCTTTGGCAGCATGCCGAGCGGCAGCGCTGAGGACACCCTCAAGTTGATCCTGAAGGCATTGGACTTGTCAGGCCAACGGGGCATCTTGCTTTCCGGTTGGGCGGGCATTGGCGAGGGACTTAAGCTCCCGGAATACGCTTTCGGGGTGCAAAGCGTTCCGCATAGTTGGCTTTTCCCGCGGATGAGCGCGGTCGTTCACCACGGGGGAGCGGGTACAACGGGTGCAGGGCTGCGCGCAGGAGTGCCGTCGGTACTCACGCCATTTGTGGCGGACCAGCCAAACTGGGCGAGGAGGATTGAAGCGCTCGGCGTTGGGCCACCCCCAATTCCGTTTAGAGAGCTTACCGCCGATCTGTTGGCAAACGCCCTTCGTCAGGCCACAGCAGACTCCGCCATGCGGCAACGCGCTTCCGAAATAGGCGAGCATATCCGCACTGAGGATGGAATCGGAACGGCTATAGACGTGTTCATGCGCTTTGTGCGTCGCGGGGCATGACTCACCCTCCGAGAGGGAGAGGCGGACCGCAGGCGATTCCGCCAACCAATCAGGCGACTGGAGCTGGGACGAAGGTTTGGCTCCCCCTCGTGGACGCTTTGGAACTATTTTCCTCCAGCCTAGGGTGCGGGTGAAGACTCTCTTTGCTGATATCGACGGGCTTGATCATTTCCCGCTCCGGTTCCCCCAGCACCGGGCGCTATGGCTGGGGCTGGCCCCGTCGCAGGCTCCACAGTCCGCGCGCCGAGAGGATGAAGGTGAAGCCCCCGAGCCCGCCGAGCGCCCAGAGTGTCCAGACGAAGAAAAAGCCGCCGGGGGATTTGGCGATCTCGCCGTAATGTGCCCCCCTCATGTGGATGACGGGCATGCCTGCCGCGAACAATCCGACGAGCAGCATGATGACGTGCCCCCATCGCCGTTCGGGGAGCACGAGCGTCCCGTACAGGAAGACCGCGAGGATGAGCAGCGCAATGTTTGAGCTCTCGGCCTTCGATATCCCACGGACGATGTCGTCCGTAATGTGAAGCGTCAGCAAGAGGATCGAGAGCAGAGACGCGATGGTTAACATGGTGTTGTGTTTCATTGGAAAGTCTCCTTGTTGGATTTGTGTGTGCCTCATTGCCCTGCTGCCTTTGCCTGCTCCCTCCAGCGCTGCTCGTTCACACCAAACATCAGGAGCCACAGCGCATTTGAGAACCTGGCGACGACGGCGAAACTCACGATGTAGCCAGCCATTCGGGATGCCAGCGGCTCGTACAGGCGACTGGAGCTGGGGCAGGAACGCTCCCCCGTATGGCCTGCTAGCCAAAAAACATCGCGAGCGCCAATGGCATGATCCCGGACGGCAACGTTGCCCACGGCGATCGAGCTGACGTTGCCGGCCAGAGGGTTCGCTGAGTTTTCTGCTCGCTGGTAGGCGCTAATTGTGATCACGCATGCCCATGTCGATCACATCGGTGTTGCCCCACACGTACGTTAACATGGGTTTCGTGAACCGGAGGGACTTGCAGTTTCTTGCCCGCAGCAGACTCACAGAGGCAAAGGCGCTATTGAGCGCCAGCCATCCGGACGGCGCGTATTACCTTGCCGGCTATGCAGTTGAATGCGGCCTGAAGGCGTGCATCGCAAGGAGAACCGGGCGTCACGAATTTCCAGACAAGAGGACCGTGGACGCGAGTCATACGCACAATTTGAGGGACTTGGTCAGAGTTGCTAATCTGGAGTGGGAACGTCTGGAAGAGGCAAAGAGGGATCCTCTTTTTCGCAACCACTGGGATCTCGTGCAGCAGTGGTCGGAGCACAGTCGTTACCGGAGGCACGATGCAGCAATATCCCAAGCGCTCGTCGAAGCGATTGGTGACCGGAAACATGAAGTAATTTCTTGGATAAAGCGGCATTGGTAGCAGCGGATTTTACGACCGGGCTAGAACTTGTCCAGGCCCTGGATCGCTCCGCCCTGCCGATCAGCGTGGCGCTCTGGCTCTACTCTCCGGAACATCTGGACTGGCGATTTGTGCTCGCGTCACGTCGCCTGGACGCAGTCGAGCCTTCGGAAGCATACGGCTTGGTCCACGACTCGCTT
>DATFZA010000047.1:0-8300 GCA_035314765.1 Bryobacteraceae bacterium | reverse complement strand
GCAATTTTCCGGAAAGATGCCTTAATCGTTTGCCGGAAAAGACTTTATCGTTCTGCAAAAGCGTCGCAATTCCTCCGCGCCCGACCCGTTTTGCACAGGCCCTCGGCTACTATGGGCGCGGGAGGAATCTTTCAGTGCAAGCAGTTGCTTTTTGGCGCGGGATGGCAGCGGGGTTGCTGGCAGCCGGCGCGGCTCTCTGGGGCCAAACTCAAGTCGATTTGAGAACACAAAGCCGCGAGGTGGATTTTAGCGCGGCGCCATCCACGAAACCGGCCAAGACCGGGACCAGCCTGCCCGTTGCCTGCGGCGTGGGCGAGGCGTTTTTCTTGACCACCGCTCCCGGCGGGTCCAACTGGTATCTCTGTACCGCTACTAATATCTGGTCGCTGCAAGGCGGGGGTGGGGGCAGCGGCGGCATGGTCAACAACGCCAACGACGTCCGTTTTCTACTGACCAAAACCTCGTCCACCGTGTTGACGTTGAATGGTACTATGTCTACCAGCAATCCGGCGGTGATTTTTGGAGGCACGACTGCATATAAGTTCACCGCTCCCAGTACCATCACCGTCTCGGGAACTGCTTCTACCGGCGCCGTCCGCGTTTGCTTCGACCCAACCACTGGACAAGTCTCGCTGTACCACAATCTGGCCGCGGCCGTTACCGGATCGGGCGATTTGGCGGGCCATGTGTTCACCGGAACAAGCTGCCCGTATGCTCAATTGTGGGCGCCTACCATGACCAATGCGAATGTGTGGGACACCATCGCGGAGTCGATGGACACTCGGGGCTCGCTCTTCTTTCCGGTTCCCTACGCCGCGGGAAACGCGATCTCGATTACTGGAGGAGTGATCGCAGTAACGGGTTTACCGACGGTTTGTAGCGTTAGCCTGGGAGATGGCGCGAATTCGCTCGCGTCGGCAACATATGGGAAGGCGGGCTGCGCCAACGAGTTTGGGAGCACCTACACCATCACGGGAATCAAGTGCCGCACGGACAATGCGGGAAGCACGACGCTCAATGCCGCCAACGGCGCAGGCGCCGCGCTGCTGAATTCCGCCATCGTCTGCCACAATACGGCGGACGGCGTAGCCGGCGTCCAAAGCGGAACGGTGACGATAGCGGCGGGGGACTTCATCAAGTTCACCGTCGTCGCCGACGGGGCCAGCAAGGATGTGACGGTGACCGTGGCAGGCAACCGATGAAGAATTATTGCGTGTATACAGCTTCGATCATAGTCTTACTTGGAACAGCGCTGTTGGGAGCGAATATTCCGCTTCAAATAGTTTCCGTTACTTCCCAGCAAGCGGAGGTTCAATACACATCCACGATCGCCGGGGCTTGTACTCTGGCCGTGACGGACAATTCCGGCTATGGCGTGACCGTCTGGGATGTGAACCCGCTGCTCACCAATGCCAGCATGGATCTGGCGCGGCCGGACACGATTGTCGACGGCCCAAGCAGGAAAGTGCTGTTGGGGCATCGGGTGTATGAGCAGGGTTCGGACGGAAAGATTTACAGCCGCTCCCTGCAGGCCGATGCGCCGCACACCTTGACTGTGACCTGCGGGTCCGACTCGGGAACGATCCAGTTCGCCACCCGCACCATCGCCCAGGGAACTTCTTATCCCGAACTGCCCCAATACTGTTCCGGCTCCAAGACCTGGGGCCACTGCCTGCCGACGATCGACTGGACGGTAGGGGGCAAAGACACCGGGTATGTGGATGCGCTCACCGGCGCGCTGGTGAAGCGCGTGACCGGCCCGGGCGAAGAACAGAATTATCCCGGCGTGCGCACATTGGTTCCCTTTGCGGGCGCCAAAGATCAGAGCGGTTCTTCCGCGTGGTCGAACGCCAACAACGCTCTCTCCTATAAGGGCGGAAGCTATGCGAGCACCTCTACCAACGGCCGGAGCTTGTTTCTCGCTTTCGGGCACTATGGGCAATGGGGCGCGGCCGGGGGATTTTACGGCAATGGCGGCAATCTCGGCGGCGCATATATAGACGATCTTCAACTCCAGCTTTTTGTTTCCGCCACCAGCGGAGACCAGGTCTCGGCGTGTCTCTCGCTGGACGGGCAGACCTGCTACAGCGGAACGGTTACGCGCAGTCCGGCAAGTGGCGCGGCGGCGATCCAGTTTGGAGACGCGGGCAATGGAGCGGGGCCATGGCCCGCGACCCCCTGGCCTGGTCCCTTCAACGGGTGGTCGACACAACCACTACCGTCACATCTGGTTGCGGCTTCTCCGCTGCCGGCGACCGTAAACGGCGCCGCTGTGACGCTGGGCGCGGTGAACTACCAGAACGGCATCACTTTCGACGATGAATGGGCCGCCGGGTCGCCAATATACATTCCTACTTCCAATTGCACGAATAACATCTGCACCATTGCATCGGTTACCGACACTTCTCATCTGACGATTAACGAGCCGCAGTCTAATCTGGGTACTCAGACCATTCAGCCGCTCAATGCCGGTATTCTGGTTTGGAAGTCTTCCGGAAGCGGCAGCATTAGCCTGAATTCAGCTTTTGGCTTTGCATATTCGACTATTCAGAACATGCTGGGCGCCGGAGGCAACGGAGAACAGTGCAGCCGCGCATCCACCACCACCAACGTGGATTCCAGCGGAAATGCGCTCTCCAGTCCTCACAATGGGTTCCTTTGTCAGTTTGGCGGTGGCTCGGTTCATTTTTGGGATACCACCGCTGGCAGCGACCGCTGGCTCTCCGATAATCTTTATAACAACATCTACGGTTCCAGCGGTAATTTGCCGCTGGGAACCAACCCTTTCGATTTAACCAGCCCAACCACCTGGTATACGTTCCCGACGCAACCGTGGGGCCCAGCCGGCGGCAGGTTTTTCATCAAGAGCGTATACACAGGCAACTTTCAGCGAACCGGCATTACGTTCCCGGAGACAAATCCAATGGCGAACGTAACGGTGACGTATCCCTTTGGTCCCGCCGATCTCGCCACCCCGTTCGCGGCCATGATCGCATCCGCGCCGTTGGGAAGTACCTATGAGGCCGGCGTCACGGCTGGATTATGGTCCGCTTTTCCGACCTTCGTTGGGTTGTTTACGGGCAGTTCGTCTACTTATGCTTTGTTTTCCAGTAAGGTTGCCCAGGATACCGTCGCCTGGGTGTTCCCTTATGACGTCGTCAATCAGGTGTTCACCGGCGCCATCAATACCTATTCCGGCAATCCAGGCTGTACGGGAGCCACGTCTTTTTGCGGACGCTGGGGCAGTTGGCACACGGCGCAGCCTACGGGAGGACTAAATTATTCCTGGGTCAGCGTGGGCCGTCTGGCGGCTCTAGCAGGCAGCGGCGCCACCGGACCGTATGTTATTCCCATTTCTCAGGTGTGGCGTTCGACCGATGGCGTGAACCCGAGCGGTTCCAATTCCGGCTGGGATACAAATACCTGCGAACAGGACGCGAAAAATTCTAAAGGCTGCACTTCCGGGAATGGTGGAACGGTGCAATATGCCTACAATTGTCCGGCGGATACGAGCCCCTATTGGCACACCACCCAAGCCATCGCGAACGACCTTTACACCGCCAGCGGCATCAGCGGCTCGTCTCCTTATTACGGCCAGAACAATTGCATTATGATCATGGCATCCGGGCAGCCCTGCACGCTTGCGGCCGGCGTCCAATCGTATTACGGCGCCTCTGCCAGCGCCGCTGAGATCGCTTTCAATGCCTGCCCGTGGGATACCGGAACTCCCAAAACCACGGCGACCTTACAGGACTTGCAGGTTGGCGACACGATTATGGATGGCAACGACCAGTCCGCAAGCCCGTCCGTCCCTTGTCGAAACTGCGAACAGCTTACGGTCGTGAAGGTGATCGGCAGCTACCCCAATAAGCAAATCTGGCTCTACCGCGCCTATAACCCGCAGGATGGCTCCTACAACCCCTTCGACAGCTCGGGCGGTTCCGCGCCGGGGAAGTTCGCGCATCTAAATGGCTGGGGTCCGAGAATGACACCGGGCAACGATAACACCTTATGGTTTACGGATTTTTCTAAGCCGGTTCAATGGCTCGTCCAATCCCCGTTGCCCGGAACTCACGGCTACGTCGGTGGCCAGGCAATTTCCCCATATATTTTTGGCAACTATCAGGCGGGTGGTGGCCTCGGTCACGTAGCACAGCCGGTGCTGAACATCGCGGACGTGGCTAATTCGAGTACAGTCGTGCAGGGCGGCTACAACCAAGCCTTTAACGGGACGTCAGTGATCCCTGGTTTTTTGGAAACCTATGCGAGTGCAACCGCGGTGAATGCACCCAACGACCTGAAGCGCTGGGTTTCAGACTACCGCACTCCGCAGACCGGGGGAGCGGGGCCTGGAAATCTGTATCCGGTGACGGCAACCTTGGTCGGCGGGTTCTCGCACGTTTACAAGATCGGTTCGCCAACCAGCATCTTCGATTTCAAGAACTCGCCCTGGTACGGCTTCTCCGGGCGCTGGCTGTTGAAGGACATCAGCGGCCCAACTTCCTCGATTACGGATTCCAGCACGTCCAGTTTTTGCTACGCCTATCAAGCTGGGCAGTGCGTTTCTGGCAGCTCGGTCAACGATCTTTACCTGAACGCTCCCTATATCGAACCTTCCACCACCTGCTGGTCGCAAGCGTGGGATTTTAGCGCGCCTTGTGTGTCCACCAGCTACGGCGTGTTCGGCCAGGCGATGCTGTGGGACGCACTGGACCTGGACCCGGAAGGCCGGAATTTTATACGTCTTACCGGTCTGTATAATCCGCCGTTTCTGAGCGCCGGGTTTGAGGCCTTGAAGCTTACGCCGGACGGCCGCTGGGGGTTTTATAAATCCTGGAATGCCGGCGGATACCGGCCGGAGCTATTCGCTGTCCGCATTCCGTCTATCGCCACCGACACGGTCAACCGGACGACATTTGTGCAGATTCCTGTGACCCTGCCGGCGGGTGATTCGGTCGCCATTCGCTTCGGATACGACTCGAGTTTTCGCTGCCAGGGCGTCTCCGATTCACAAGGGAGCTGGATCTCGGGCTACAACGATTCCTGTTTGACAGTCGCGGCGCCGACGCAAAGCATGCCGTTCATGTTCTCAACCGAGGGACCGGTTAGCCCGTCGCCCTGTTCAAGCGAAGGTTCCCGCCGCACGCTTACTCGAAATAGTTGCACGGTGAACATCCCGGCGATCTCGGGGCGGTATCTGTACTATCGGGTGGAGCGGTATTCTGCCGCTGGCGCGTTAACCGATACAGGCCCGACGCAGCGGCAAGCAGTACCGTAGGACCCGTCATTAAGCAGCGCTTCACTTCGCGCGCCAGTGCCGGCGGTTGGAACGATTAACGGTCCTGTCTTTTCCGGCCGATACCAGTATTGGTGGGCGGAACGCTACCGGGCGGAACGCTCCAAGTCGCGACTTTTGACGTACCAAAGTCCGGCACAAAGTCCGGGCACAATGTCCGGTGAAAATGTTACGCGCCCTATAAAGACCATTCGAAGCAACCTTCGCCCGATCATGCTGCGAGTCACGCACCCAACTGGAACAACGGCAGATTTCGCGCCCTTGGTGGTGGATCTGGACGGCACGCTGCTGGCCACGGATACATTGTGGGAATTGATCGTCTCTTTTCTCACGAAAAGACCATTTCATATTTTTCAATTGATTGTGTGGTTTCTCGAGGGCAAGGCGAAATTCAAAACCCGGCTGGCTTCCGCCACCACTTTGGACCCGGCCACTCTGCCCTACCGGGTGGAATGCCTCGATTGGCTGCGCGAACAGAAAAGGCTCGGCCGCAGGCTGATCCTGGCGACCGGAGCCGATGAAAAACTGGCCTCCGCGGTCGCCGGACACCTCGGAATCTTCGACAGCGTTGTGGCCAGCGACGGCGTCCGGAATGCGACCGGGCCAGCGAAGGCCGATCTGCTGAACCTCTTGCTGCACTGCTCCTACGACTACGCCGGCAACTCCATGGTCGACCTCGAGATCTGGCGGCGATGTGGAAGGGCGATCGTGGTCGCGCCGGACAGTGGCGTGATCGCCGCGCTCCGGCAGCACAATATCGAGGTGCTCCGCCGGTTTGACGCCCCGCGCGCAACCCTGGGGGTCTGGGCCAGAGCGCTAAGAATTCACCAGTGGATGAAGAACGTGCTGGTCTTCACTCCCGTGTTGACCTCGCATCGCATCTTCGACTGGCCGGTGGTAGCGCGCTCCGCGATCGCGTTCCTGGCTTTCAGCCTGATCGCATCGTCGGCCTATTTATTGAACGATTTGCTGGATCTGCCGGCCGACCGCAAGCACCCAACCAAGCGATTGCGGCCCTTGGCGGCTGGACTGATCTCGATTCCGGCGGCCATCGCGGCGGTGGGAGTTCTGCTGCTTACGGCGGCGGGTCTCTCGATTCTTCTGCCCGCCTGGTCGGCGTTGCTCCTTCTCGGCTATTGGTGCGCCACGCTGACCTATTCCGCCTGTGTCAAGAAACTTCTCATCGCCGATGTAGTGGCTCTGGCTTTGTTCTATACCGCGCGAGTGTTATATGGCGGACTGGCGGCCGGCATCGAGATTTCGGTGTGGACGGCCGCGTTTTCCGCGTTTACCTTCTTTGCGCTGGCCGCCACTAAGCGAATCAACGATCTGGCCAAAGCGCCTCTGTCGGGCGCTGAATCGATGGGGCATCGCGCTTACCAGTCTGCCGACCTGCAATTCCTGGTTCCGCAGGCGACGGCGACCGCCAACATCGCCATACTCGTCTTGATTTTGTATCTGAACAGCCCGCAGGTCTTAGCTCTCTACAAACGCCCGGAAATTTTGTGGGGCATGTGCCCTGCTCTGCTGTATTGGTTCAACCGGATCATTGCGTTGGCGAATCGAGGCTCGCTCCCGGACGATCCGATTCTATTTGCGCTGAAGGACCGGGCGACGTATTTCGTGCTGGCCAGCATGGCTCTGGTCGCGATCGCGGCGACTGTCTAGTGTATCGTTTCACTAAAACATAATCATATGGAGTTGTTTCCTGGTATGCTTAGGCATGGCAGGTAAATCCAAGCGATCCAAACTGGTCTTGTCGGATGAAGACCGGACCAAATTGGAGCAGGTAGCGCGTTCGCGCACAGTTCCGTATCGGGAGGCGCAACGTGCCGCGATCATTCTGGGATATTACGCAGGAGAGAGCATCGCCAGCATTGGGCGCCGTCTCGGGATGACGCGCCTGAGCGTTTCGAAATGGGTGGCCAAGGCTCTGGCGGTCGGCCCGATGGCTGCGCTGAAAGACAGCTACCACCGTCCCAGGGAACCAGCAATCGGCGACGGCGCAAAAGCGTGGGTGGTACATGTGGCGTGCTCGAAGCCGAAGGATCTGGGCTATGCGGCCGAAGTTTGGAGTCGGCAAGCGCTAGCGCGGCACATCCGCGAGCATGCCGTGGAGGCGGGTTTCCCTGCGCTGTCGCGGGCGGCCAAGGCGACCGTGCACCGAATCCTGGCAGCACAGCCACTGCATCCGGAAAAGGTCAAGTACTACCTGGAGCGGCGCGATCCTGAATTCGACGCGAAAATGCGGAGGGTCCTGATCGTCTATCAGGATGTGGCGCTGCAGAATGCCAAACGAGCCGCGGGCGAGACAGCGTCCAACGTGATCACGGTTTCGGTGGACGAGAAGCCTGGAGTGCAGGCCATCGGCAATACCGCACCCGATCGGCCGCCCGTACCAGGCAAGCATCCCAAAATCGGACGCGATCACGAATACGAGAGATTCGGCACCTGCTCCATCCTGGCAGCGCTGGATCTTCAGGATGGTCATGTCACGGCGCGCGTGGAGGACCGCCACCGCAGCATCGAATTCATTGGCCTGCTGAGAGACCTCGATGCGAAGTATCCGCCTGAATGCACCATCAGAATCATCCTGGACAATCATTCCGCGCACATCTCCAAAGAGACGCGGGAATTTCTGTCGAGGCACCCCAATCGTTTCCAGTACGTCCTGACGCCGAAACATGGCTCCTGGCTAAATATCGTCGAGACTCTATTCGGCAAAATGGCGCGCACCTTTCTGCGGCACATCCGGGTCCGATCCCTCGCAGAACTAAAAGCCCGAATCCTCAAAGGCATCGAGGAGATCAATGCGTCTCCTGTCGTCCACCGATGGAAGAACTTCGAGGCGCTAACGCAGGATTGATGAGGTTATATTTTGCTGAAACGATATACTAGGCACGCTATGATTGTATCCGCGTGCAGAACGATAGCTTGATTGAAATAAGCGGGACGCTCGCATTCCGCGATCTTCTAAAATTTCAATACTCCCAGTGTTACCGGC
>DATFZA010000046.1:0-9857 GCA_035314765.1 Bryobacteraceae bacterium | reverse complement strand
CCTCTTTTGGGGCCCAGCGTCGACAAAAACCAGGCGCCTCCAGAGCTGGTAACGATAAGGATTTCGCGGTCCTTGCCGATGAGAAGAGCGCACGCCGGAAATATCTTTGGCGGACTACGGCAGGCTGATTTGCCTCGGCCGTGCCGTGACAGGATTTAGGCGGCGCAAACCAAGCCTCAACAAAGGCCTTGGATATGAGTTTGCCACCGCCGTTGGCGCCCGGCATTCCATCGGGATTTGCGCAGACACTTGCCCGCGCCGCCGATAAGTGTCATTTGAGGATCGCGGTGAACGTTTTACAGAACCTGCTCTCCGGGTTGTTCCAGTCCGACTTCATGCCGCACGGGTACTGCATTCGATGGGAGCCGGATATTCTCTGGCTCAACGTGATTTCCGATGCACTGATCACAGCCTCTTATCTGTGCATTCCGCTTCTCCTGGTGTCGATCATACGCAAACGGAACGATATTCCTTTTCGATGGATGTTTCTCGCGTTCGGAATGTTTATCCTGGCCTGCGGCGCAACGCACGCCATGTCCATTGTGACGCTTTGGAAACCGGTGTACCGTTTGGAGGCCCTGATCAAGGCGGTCGCGGCGATCGCCTCGGTGAGCACGGCAATCTGTCTGGACCGGCTGATACCAGACTTGCTGAAGCTCCCCAGCCCGAAACAGCTACGGCAAGCGAACGAGGCGTTGAGCGCTGAGGTGGCTGAAAGAAAAATTGTAGAGAATGCGCTGCAGATTTCCAATCGGGAGTTGGAAGCGTTTAGCTATTCGGTCGCTCACGATCTGCGGGCGCCATTGCGAGGGATGAGCGGTTTCGGGCAGATTCTGTTTGATGACTACCGCAACAAGCTCGACGCCGGCGGCGTCGATTGTCTCGAGGAAATCCGGCGGAGCGCTGCGCGGATGGGAACGCTGATCGATGCTCTGCTTTCGCTGTCGCGTTTAAACCGCGGCGAATTACGATGTGAGCGCGTCGATTTAACCGCTTTGGTGCGTTCCGTAGCGGCCGATCTGGCCGCGGCTGAACCTCAGCGCCGCGTAGAAGTGCTGGTCGAGGATGGTCTCGAAGCCAACTTGGATCTGCCTTTGGCCCGCGCCCTCATGGAGAATCTGCTTGGCAATGCCTGGAAGTTCACCAGTCGCGTGTCATCCCCCAAAATTATGGTCGGTGCGGATCGCAAAGGCGAATGCCACCCCGTCTATCATGTGCGGGACAACGGCGCCGGTTTCGACCCCGCCTTTGCCGATAAACTGTTCGCTCCCTTCCAACGCCTGCATACTCAAGGTGAATTTACCGGCACAGGAATTGGCCTGGCCACTGCTCAGCGGATTGTCCACCGCCATGCCGGCCGGATCTGGGCCGAGGGCCGCGTGGGCGCGGGAGCGACCTTCTATTTCACCTTTTTTGACAACGGTCTTGAACCCGGAAATAAAGCAATCGGAGAGTCTCGATGACTCCCCTGCTCTTGTTGCCCGAAGGCAATTCCACTGACGAAAAGCTGACCCTTCGAGCGCTCGCCAGTGCGGAATCCTCACCGATATTGTGGTCGTACGCGACGGCGCCGAGGTGTTCGATTTTATTTGCGGCCCCGGCAAATACGCCGGACGGGACCCGGATATCTTGCCCTCCTAGCTCTTGCTTGACCTCCAGCTTCCTCATGTCGGCGGTCTTGAAGTACAGCGCTAGATTCGGGCTTCTGAGCGCACCAAATGGTTACGGGTCGTGATCCTGACCGCCTCGCGTAAACAAGGGGACCTGGCCCGCTGTTTGACATTGTCCGTTCCCAGGATGCTTGTGTGACGGATCGTTTGCGCATTCTGCATGTCGAGGATTCCGAGGCCGACGCCAAACTGGTCGCTTACGCGCTGCGCCGCGGTTTTGGGGACATTGAGGTTGAGCGTGTAAGCGACGCGACGGAAATGATCGCCGCGCTCCAGAGGGGTCCTTGGCACGCGGTTGTTTCCGATTGGAGACTGCCCAACTTCAGCGCGCCGGCTGCCTTCGCGCTGGCTAAGAAAAGCGGACTCGATATTCCCTTCATCGTCGTTTCGGGCGCTGACGGCGAAGAGGCGGCGGCCGACGCCACGCGCGTCGGCGCGAACGACTATGTTCTCAAGGACAATCTTCCGCGATTGGTGCCCGCCATACAACGGGAACTGCGGGAAGCTGAGTTACGCCGGGAGCGCCACTAGCAGAACCTGCATTGATCGCGTCGGCAAGGCGCCGTTCCGCGGCTGACCGAGTCGGGGATTATCGGCATTGCCACACTGGCATCGCCAACACAACTGCTCACTCACGGTCTCGGTCACGAAGTAATGGCAACGTTGTTTCATGACAGATCCTGGGCGTTCGCACGCCAGGGCAGACCAAATCCCCGCAGTGCTTAAGTCCCCGCGGTGTTTAATGATAAATCCCCGGCGCTTCATGCCCCATCGCCTGCACATACTCGACATAAGACCCCGGATAAACCCGCGGCTGGCGATCTTTTCCGCTTTCCCCGCCCAGCTCGAGCACCCGCGAAGCCAAGCCTCGCAGAAACATGCGGTCGTGCGACACAAAAATCATCGTGCCTTCAAACTCCCGCAGGGCCTCCACCAGCATCTCCTTGGTTGTCAAGTCCAGGTGATTGGTCGGTTCGTCGAGCACCAGAAAATTTGGCGGATTGAAAAGCATGCGCGCCATCGCCAGCCTCGATTTCTCGCCTCCGGAGAGCGCGCGAATCTTCTTCTCCACATCGTCGCCGGAAAACTGAAACGCTCCGGCCAGGGTTCGCAGCGCCCCCAGCCCTTCCATGGGAAAATCCTTTTGCAACTGCTCGATAACCGTCAGATCCGCATCGAGCACATCGAGCGACTGCTGCGCAAAGTAGCCCATCTGCAGGCTCGCGCCCAAACGGACGCTGCCGGCATCGGGCGCGCTGGCGCCGGAAATCATCTTGAGCAGCGTCGTCTTCCCGGCGCCATTGCGGCCCATCACCGCCCAGCGCTCCCCACGCCGGATCGTCAGGCTGAACCCGTCATAGATGACGCGTGGCCCATAGCTCTTGTGCAGGTCTTCCAGCACCGCCACCTGCTCTCCCGACCGAGCCGGAACGCGAAACTCGAATTTCACGACGTGGCGTTTCTTGGGCAGCTCGATCTTCTCGATTTTGTCCAGCGCCTTGATGCGGCTCTGCACCTGCGCCGCTTTGGCCGCATGCGTTTTGAAGCGATCGATAAAGCGCTGCTCCTTGGCCAGCATCGACTGTTGGCGGGCGAAAGCCGCCTGCTGGTTGGTTTCCCGGATGGCGCGCTCGCGCTCGTAGAAGTCAAAGTCGCCGGAGTACGTGATGATTTCCCCGCCATCGATCTCGGCAATCTTGGACACCAGCCGATTCATGAACTCGCGGTCGTGCGAGGTCATCAACAGCGCGCCCGCGTAGGACTTGAGAAACTGCTCCAGCCAAATGATCGACTCAATATCGAGATGGTTGGTGGGCTCATCCATCAGCAACACATCGGGCCGCCCCAGCAAAACGCGCGCCAGCGCCACGCGCATTTTCCATCCACCTGAAAGTGCGCCCACGTCGCCGTCAATCTGATCCTCCTCAAAACCGAGGCCATGCAACACTTCGCGCGCCTGCGACTCGAGCGTGTAGCCCCCCAGATGTTCGTACTCTTCCTGAACCTCGCCAAAGCGCTCCAGCGTGCGATCCATGTGGCCGGCTTGCGCCGGATCTTCCATGGCGTGCTGCAGCGCCTCCAGTTCATGATGCAGATCGCCCACGCGCCCGCTGCCGGCAATGGCTTCATCCAGCACCGAGCGGCCTTTCATCTCTTCCACATCCTGGCGGAAGTAGCCGATGGTGAGTTTCCTGGGGACCGACACATCACCCTCATCGGGCGATTCTTCGCCCACAATCATGCGGAACAGCGTGGTCTTGCCCGCGCCATTGGGGCCCACCAGCCCAACCTTCTCGCCCGGGTTCAATTGAAAGGAGGCATCGACAAAAACCAGTTGCTTGCCGTACTGCTTATTGATATTGGAAAAGGAAATCATTACGAGAGAACTTCTACATCTTTTTCCGAGCATCCCTTGACGCAGTGCAACGGAATCGACTGGTCAAACGTAATCAGCCGCCCATGGTTCCTGACCGCAAGACTCAGCAGATAGATATCCGTGAAGTTTCTTGGGCCGGCGCTCGTCAGGTCGACGAGATTGGGATTAAGAATGCTAACCGAGTCCGGCCAAAAAAGATGATCCTTGGCTGAACACAACTCGGCCAGAACCTGTCGGATTACCGCGGTGGTAAGGCCGGCCTTGCTCAATATGCGCACGCAGCCGTTTTCGGTAATCGGGCATGTGGCCCAGCCGGAATGACGATTGCGGTTGAACCAGGAGTGAGCCGAATTGTGAAACACGTGTTCCCGATCGAGCAGAGCGATCAGGACGTTGACGTCCAGTAGGGCCGCCCTACTCGTCTTCATCGCGCAATTGGTTCACTAATTCCGGAGTCAACTTGAGACCCCCAGGCCTGCGCGGAAGCAGCGGCACGCCATTGCGGTATTCCTGCTTAAACGGCTTCGGCCGTAAAGCCTCTCGCAGCATGGTGGAAACCACGTGCCCGGCGCTGGTATTACGTTGGTGCGCAATTTGCTTGATCGTCAGCAGGATGTCGTCTTCGATGTCCAGGGTGGTGCGCATGCTTGAACCTATCACATCTGATGCGTGATGTGGTCGGCGGGTCGTCTGGTACGCAACTCGCGATTATCCAGACCTCACCTACGACCATGCCGAACAGCGTGGTCTTCGCCTTATCGGTGTTAATCGGTGTTTATCAGCGGCCCATTATCGGAACGTTACACTGACGCTCTGGGCCGACTTGCGGCGCTGATGGGACACTGCGATCGAGTTCGAACTCCTTCGCTCGAGAACCATCGTACCGGTGTCCCCGGCGCTATGCCTGAGAGCACGGCTTTCCCGTTCGTAACCCGCTCGAACGGTCAATGTATTCTGCGAGTGTCTATAGTTCGCTGCACTCGCAGCGTTACCACCTCGCTGCATTCGCAGCGTTACCCTCTCGCTGCATTCGCAGCGTTACCCTAATGACAAATGCAATTTCCGAAGCGCCGGCAAGTCCTGGCGTTACTCGCCAGTCCCCTGCTCGGACAAATGGTTTCCTCGCGCGGAGTGACTGCCCTGCCGCGCGGCAAACCGTCGGGTCTGCCCTTCAACGCCTTCTTCACCGACGTCGCCGCGGCTGCCGGACTGACCGCGCCCATCATCTATGGCGGCGTGGACAAGAAGGATTTTATCTTTGAAACCGTAGGTTGCGGCGTCGCATTTTTCGACTACGATAACGATGGCTGGCTCGATATTTTTCTGCTATCCGGCACCCGCTTGGAGGGCGCTCCCAAAGAAGCCACTAACCGGCTGTACAAGAACAATCGCAATGGGACATTTACCGACGTCACCGCGCAGGCCGGTCTCACGCGCACCGGTTGGGCCAGCGCCGTGACCATCGCCGACTATAATAACGACGGCTTTGAGGACATTTTCATCACATACTACGGCCAGCAGGTCTTGTACAAGAACAATGGCAACGGTACGTTCACGGATGTTACCGCGGCGAGCGGCCTCCGACCGACGCTGCCCCAGGGACATTGGGCGTCCGGCTGCACGTTTGTCGACTACGATCGCGACGGCCACCTGGATTTATTCGTCACCAGCTATGTCGAACTCGACACCAAGACATTGCAGAAGACCGGCGCAAACGCGGATTGCAATTGGAAAGGAGTACCGGTCAATTGCGGTCCTCGAGGTCTGAAGCCCGGCTACAACCGCCTCTATCGCAACAACGGCGACGGAACTTTCAAGGACGTGACGGAATCCTCCGGCGTGGCGAAAGCCAGCGGCGGGTACGGGATGACCGTGGTAGCCGCGGACTTCGACAACGATGGATGGCCGGACATTTATGTGGCCTGCGACTCCACCCCGAGTCTTCTATTCCGTAATAATCATGACGGCACGTTTCGCGAAGAAGGACTTTTTCGCGGCGTCGCGCTCAGCGAAGACGGCCAGGAACAGGCCGGCATGGGAGTCGGGCTGGGCGACTTCAACCTCGATGGAAATCTGGATCTCTTCAAAACCCATTTCGCCGACGACACGGCGGTTCTCTACCAGAACGACGGCAAGGGCAACTTTGAAGACGTAACCATTCGGAGCGGGTTGGGCGTGGAGACGCGCTATATCAGCTGGGGCGCGGGGATGGTGGACCTGGACAACAATGGCTGGCCGGACCTGTTTCTGGTGACCGGCAGCGTCTACCCCGAAGTCGCTCGTTTGCTGCCGCAATATCCATACAAAACGCCGCGCGTGATTTTTCGCAGCTTGGGTCTGTCGAAAGGCAGCGTTAAATTTGAAGAAATTCTGGAGGGCGCCGGTCCAGGCATCAGCGCCGAGCATTCCAGCCGCGGCTGCGCTTTCGGCGACTTCGACAACGACGGCGATCTCGACATGCTGATCATGAACATGAATGAACCGCCATCGCTACTGCGCAACGACGTCCGCGGCGCGGGCCATTGGCTGAAAGTGTTGCTGATCGGCGCCAAGACGAATCGCAGCGCCATCGGTTCGCGCGTGACGGCCTCCTATGACGGCAAGATGCAAGCGCAGGAAGTGACAGCGCAATCCAGTTTCTTTTCGGTGAACGACCGGCGGTTGCACTTTGGATTGGGACCGGCGGCCACGGCCGATTTGGTGGTCCGCTGGACCAACGGCGGCACTGAGAAATTTGCGAACGTGGCCGCCAACCAACTGGTCGTGATTCGCGAAGGGGCCGGCGTAATTCGTACCGAAAAATGGCCCAAGCGCTAGCAGAGGATGCGGATGGGGACACTGCGGGCTCGAGTCCGAGATCCTTCGCCCTAACCTACCGTAGCGGTGTCCCCTGGTCGCCTTAGCGGATACTGAACATATGCACCGGCTAGCCCTGTTCATGTTCCTGTCCAGTATTCTATCCGCGCAAGGAATCGAAGCCCGCCTCTGGCACTACCGCAACCTGGGAAAAGCCTTCTACGAAAATCCCACCACGCAAACCCAAGCGGTCGGCGAGTTCAAAAAGGCCCTCGACCTCGCTCCCACTTCCATCCGCGAGCAAGTGAACTACGGACTGGCCCTGCTGCGCGCAGGCGATACCGCGCACGGAATCGCCGAACTGCGCAAGGTGCAGAAGCAAGATCCGAAGCTTCCCTACACCTGGTTCAATTTGGGCATTGCGCTGAAGAAGGAAGGCGATCTCGACGGCGCGTTGGCGCATTTCCTTCGTATGCAAGAATTGGTTCCCGATCTGGCGGTGGACGCTTATCAGGTCGGGGCTATCCTCAAGGCGAAAGGCGATACCGAGGGCGCGGTAAAGGCGTTTGAGAAAGCTCGCGATCTCGATCCGCGCTTGGCTGCGCCGCATTTCCAACTTTACGGATTGTACCGGCAGACGAACCGGCCTCAGGAAGCGACACAGGAACTGCTCTTATTTCAACAGCGGAAAAAGGCGGACGAAGGCGCCGCCGTCCCCGAGGATCTGGAATGGAGTTTCTACAGCGAGATCTACGATCCGGTCAACTCGCCGCCCGCGGCCCCAGCGCCTCCGCCGGTCTACCGCGCTGCGAGGCTAGCCGATGGCGTGTCCGGATTCACTGCCATCTCTTTGGGAGCTGGTTCACGCGCGAGCCTGATTGCCTGGTCGAAAGACCGGACCACGCTCTTCCGTGATGGCAAGACGCCCGTACTCGATTCCGGGCTCGAAGCATTGCGAGACGTCGTTTTCATCGCAGCGGGCGACTTCGACAACGACGGCCTGACAGACCTGTGTATCGTCACCACGCAAGGCGCTACGCTGTACAAGAACATAAATGGCAAATTTCGTAAGCACGCCGATCTCGCGACCGGATCGTTCCGCCAGGCCGTCTGGCTGGATTTCGATCACGACTACGATCTGGATATCTTGCTGATCGGCGACCATCCCAAGCTGCTGCGCAACAACGGCGCGGCAGGCTTCGGCGACGAGACCAGGCGTTTTCCTTTCGTCCCTGGCCGCGCTCTGAACCTGGTGCGGTTCGATCTGGAGCCAGACACGCCCGGGTTCGACTTGGTGATGTCGTATGAAGATCGGCCAGGCGTTCTCTATCGCGATTTGCTCGGCGGAAATTATCGGGCGCAGGATGTGAAAGAACTTCCGGCCGGGGCAATGAGTTTAGTTGCGTACGACTTTAATCACGACGGCCGCACCGATTTGGCTGCGATGCCGGATCTTCTGCTATTAAATCGTCCAACGGGTTTCGAGAAAGACGGCGCTCCACCCAGTCTGGGAAGAGCCGATTTCGAAGGAAACGGCCGTCTGACCCTCGTCTCCATTGCGCCAGATGGGGCCCTAATGCTCGATCGCGACGTTACTCCGAATTACGGCAACTGGATGGAGATCGCACTTACTGGAGTCAAGAATCTCAAATCGGCGATCGGCGCGAAAGTAGAAGTGAAAGCCGGCACGCTCTACGCCAAACAGACTTACGATGGCGTGCCGCTCGTATTCCGCTTAGGCGGCCAGCAAACCGCAGAAACCGTGCGCATCACCTGGCCGAATGGCCTGATCCAGAACGAACTGAATCAGCCAATCAACAAAATTCTTGCGATCAAGGAAGCGCCCCGCCTCTCCGGCTCCTGTCCCATGATTTTCACCTGGGATGGCGAACAATTCTCCTTCATCACCGACGTTCTCGGCGTCGCGCCATTAGGCGCAAGCTCCGGCGATGGGCAGTTTTTCCCGGTGGATCATCAAGAGTACGTTGCCATCCCCAGCGGCAAGCTCAAACCGCGCGACGGCGTCTACGAAGTCCGCGTGACGGAAGAACTGCGCGAGGTTTCCTACCTCGATCAGATCCAGTTGCAGGCAGTAGACCACCCGGCGTCGATCGACATCCTCACCAACGATAAATTCAAATCGCCGCCATTTCCCGAGTTTCGCTTGTTCGGAGTGGACCGCCGCATCTACCCGGTAGCCGCGCGCGATCAAAACGGAAAAGACGTGCTGGCCGCTGTTCTCAAACGCGATTCCACCTATCCCGATTCCTTCCGCCGCGACCCGGCAGGCGTAGCGGAACTGCACAACCTAGATCTGGACTTTGGCAACGCAGCCGCGTCCAACCGTGCGATTTTGGTGCTCGACGGCTGGGTGGACTGGGCCGATGGCAGCACCTTCCTATCGGCAACCCAACAGCACCAAGACCTGACGTTCCCCTATCTACAGGTCAAAGATTCGGCCGGCAACTGGAAAACGGTGATCGAAGATATGGGAATGCCCTCCGGCAAGCCGAAGCCCATGGTTGTGGACTTGACCGGCAAATTCCTCTCCGCCTCGCGCGAAGTGCGCATTATCACGAATCTCAGCCTGTATTGGGACGAAATCTACCTGGTAGAAAACAACGACCCGCCGCCAAATAAACTAACCGTCGCCCCATTGCTCTCCGCTGACCTGCATTTCCGCGGATTTTCCAAGGTAACCATTCATCCCGAACGCAAGCAACCGGAGAAGTTCGACTACAGCGCAGTCAGCGACACCACCATGTGGAATCCGACCCCGGGTCTCTACACGCGCTACGGCGATGTCACTCCGCTACTAACCACAGTCGACGATCGCCTCATGATTATGGGCTCTGGCGACGAAGTGACGCTGCGCTTCAGAGCCGCCGATTTGCCGCCACTGCCCCAAGGCTGGAAACGCGACTTCCTCTTACTAGTCGACGGCTGGGCCAAGGACGCGGACGCCAACACGGCCTTCTCGCAATCGGTCCTGCCGCTCCCATTTCACGGCATGA
>DATFZA010000045.1:0-3218 GCA_035314765.1 Bryobacteraceae bacterium | reverse complement strand
GAGCGAACTCAACGGGAAGAACGTGGTGGTTGTCGGCATGGCGAAGTCCGGCCATGCGGCGGTACGTCTCTTGTTGTCTCAGGGAGCGGTGGTGCGCGCCGTGGATGAAAAACCTCAAGGCACGGTGGAAGGGCTCACGGTGTTGCCGCAGACCGCGGAAGCCTTCGAAAATGCCGATCTCATTGTGCTTTCGCCCGGAGTTCCCGCAGATCTGCCGTTGCTCCCGGCGGGCGTTCCCGTCATCGGCGAGTTGGAGCTGGCGGCGCCTTATTTGCAGGGTCCGGTGATCGGCATTACCGGAACCAATGGCAAGACCACGACCACGGCTTTGACTGGCCATATTCTGCGTGAAGCAGGCATCTCCGTGCAGGTGGGCGGCAACATCGGTACCGCTCCAACGGACATGATCGAGACGTCCCGTCCGGACCAATGGAACGTACTCGAACTATCGAGCTTTCAGTTGGAGACCATTTCGACTTTCCGGGCCCAAGCTGCCGCCTGTCTGAACATCACCCAGAACCATCTCGATCGTCATCACACGCTCGAGAGATATGTGCAAGCCAAGGCGCGGCTGTTTGAAACGCAGCAACCGGAGGACACAGCCGTGCTCAATGCCTTGGATCCTGTGACCGCTGCTTTGGAAACCAAAATCAAAGGGAAGCTGTTGTGGTTCAATTCCGAAAACGGCGCGTGGCTCGACAAGAACACCATCCGCTTGGACGCGGAGCCCTTGCTCGAGGTGAGCGAGTTGCAGCTGCGTGGCCGCCACAACTACGAGAACGTGATGGCCGCCGCGCTACTGGCTCGCATCGCGGGCGCAACTTCGACCCAGATCGCCGCGGCAGCCAAAACCTTCGCCCCCGTGGAACACCGCCTGGAATTTGTAGCCAAAGTCGATGGCGTCGACTACTATAACGACTCCAAGGCGACCAGCGTGGACGCGACGTTGAAGGCCATTGACGCCTTTCCGGGTGGGCTTTGGATCATTCTCGGCGGCAAGGATAAAGACAGCGACTATCGGCCTCTGCGCGAGCCGCTTCGGAAGAAGGCGCGCGCGATCCTGCTTATCGGATCGGCGGCGGAGAAAATCATGCGCCAACTCGACGGCGTCACTTCCATCCGGCCTTGCGGCACTCTCTCGGCTGCCATCGGAGAGGCGTATATCGACGCAAAACCGGGTGAAACGGTGCTGCTCGCGCCCGCCTGCTCCAGCTTCGATCAATTCACCAGCTACGAACATCGCGGACGCGTGTTCAAACAACTTGTTCAGGAACTTGCGAAAGACAATGGCTCAACGGCTCAAAACTGACTGGGTATTATTTCTGACCATCGTGGTTATGGCCTGCTTCGGTCTGGTCATGGTCTACAGCGCTTCGTCTGTTGTGGCGGAGTTGAAATTCAGCGACGGCGCGCATTTCTTTTACCGGCAATTCGCCTGGGCGGTGGTCTCGTTTTTTGTGCTGATGTACTTCAAGCGGACCAACTATCGCATTTTTTGCGCGCCGGCCTGGGCCTTTGCTCCGTTGGGAATCGTTCTCATCCTGCAGATTGCCGTCGCCATCGTCGATACCCAGACCCATCGCTGGCTGCGGATGGGCGCGCTGGGATCGCTGCAACCGTCGGAGTTCGCCAAGCCCGCTCTGGTAGTGTTTCTGGCCTACTTCATCACCTTTCGCCAGAAGACCGTCAATTCCCGCTACACCCTGCTTCCAGCCGCGCTGGCGTTGGTGGTGTTGGCAGCCGCCGTGGGTTATGGAGACTTAGGCACGGCGATTGTCTTGCTGGTGCCGGCCGCCGTCTGCTTTTATGTCGCGGGTCTTGAATACCGTTATGTCACCGCCGCGCTGGCCTTGGGCTTGGTGTGCTGTTGTGGCTTGATTGTCGCCAAGCCTTACCGGCTGGCGCGCATTGTTTCTTACACCGATCCTGAATATCGCGTGCTGGACACCATTGACCCCGGAGAACACATTAAGAAGTACATCAGCCAATCCAACACCACGCGCGATGCCGCCTATCAACCCCGCCAATCGAAGATCGCCGTGGGCAGCGGCGGCGCGCTGGGCCTGGGCCTCATGCAGGGTTTGCAAAAAATCTTCTACCTGCCTGAAGCGCACACCGACTTCATTTTCGCCGTGATTGGAGAGGAACTGGGTTTCCTGGGATGCAGCGCCGTGCTGGCGGGCTTTGTGCTGATCTTCTGGCGGGGCCTGCGTCTGTTCTGGATCGCGCACGACGACTTTGGCCGTTATCTGGCGCTGGGAATCACCTCGTCTATTGTGATTCAGGCCTTTATCAATATGAGCGTCGTTTTGGATATGGGCCCCACCAAGGGGATTCCCCTGCCTATGATCAGCGCGGGCGGAAGTTCGCTGCTGAGCACGCTCATCTGTCTGGGCCTGCTATTGAGCGTTAGCGAGAATGCAGGCTAAGGGCCTGTCATGAAACAACCAATTCGGTCCGCAAGGCGTAACCGAGCCGCAAGGCGTAACCGAGCCGCGACCGTCAGGGAGCGGTCCGCAAGCTGTAACCGAGCCGCAAGCTGTTACCGAGCCGCAAGCTGTTACCGAGCCGCAAGCTGTTACCGAGCCGCGACCGTCAGGGAGCGGTCCGCAAATAATGGCAACGTTTCATGACCGGCGCTAAGACGTACCTGATGGCCGGCGGCGGAACAGGCGGTCACGTAATTCCGGCGGTTGCGGTAGCGCGCGAACTCCAGTCTCGCGGGCATCGTCCGGTATTCGTGGGCACCCGCACCGGCTTTGAATCGAAGCTCGTCCCATCCGCCGGCTTTCCCATCGAGTACATCGAAATCGGAGGGCTCCAGCGGGTCGGCCTGGCGCAGACCTTGCGCACCCTCGCCCAAATTCCCCTCAGTTTTGCGCGCTGCCTCAGCCTGATGAACAACTACCAACCGGCCGCGGTCTTCAGCATGGGCGGGTACGCCGCGGGTCCGGTAACGCTGGCCGCCTGGTGGAAAGGCGTTCCCATCGTGATCATGGAGCCGAATGCCGTTCCGGGTTTGGCCAATCGCCTGATTGGGCGCTTTGTGCGGCGCGCGCTGGTGAGCTTTGAGGAAACGCGCCGGCACTTTACGGAAGGGCGAGCGGAGGTCACCGGCCTTCCGGTGCGCCCGGAGTTTTCCGAGATTGTGGCTAAGCCGCCGGGCAACGCGCTGGTCGTCCTGATCACTGGCGGAAGCCGAGGATCGCGCACTTTGA